>CAXUOD010000018.1:0-43325 GCA_964252585.1 uncultured Lichenihabitans sp.
GGGCGGCGTTCCGCCGGCTCTCGCGGTGGGGCGGGCATCGTCCGGCTTAGGATGTCATCAAGGCCAGCAGGGCTTCGGCGGCGCCGCTGCGATAGCGTTCCGAATGCCGGATCGCCGTGAAATCGCGCTCGGGCAGCGCCAGGGCCACATGCATGAGCAAGCCGGCCTCAAGGCTCGGGGCCGCCACGGAGGCTGAAATCGCCGTGGCCCCGAGCCCGGCCTCGACGGCGGCCCGCACGGCTTCGTTGGAGGGGAGTTCCATCGCGACCCGGAGCGTCGCGCAAGAGGGCGCGAGCGTCGCGACGGCGGCCTCGAACACCGACCGGGTGCCCGAACCCGGCTCGCGCAGCACCCATTCGCTGTCGGCCAGCAGGCCGGGCTCGAGCACCTCGAGACCGGCCCAGGGATGATCGGGTGCCACCACGATGATGAGCTGGTCGCGCGCCACGGTTCGACCGACGAGCAGCGGATCGTCGTAGGCGCCTTCGACGAAACCGAGGTCCGCCGTTCCCTCGTGGACCGCAGCCGCGACCTGGGCCGTGTTGCCGACCGTGAGCCGGATCGCAATGCCGGGGTGCCGCCGCCGGAACCCCACGAGGTGGCGTGGCAGCCAGTAGCTCGCGATGGTCTGGCTCGCCATGACGGACAGCGTGCCGCGCTTCAGGCCGCCGAGTTCCGCCAGCGCCAGTTCGGCCGCGGCGGCCCGGGCCAGCACGGCCCTGGCCTCGACCAGGAACATCGCGCCGGCCTCGGTCAGCGCGATGCCGCGCCCGACCCTGTGGAAGAGCTTCGCCCCGTGCCGCCCTTCGAGCCCCGACACCGCGGCGCTGACGGCCGATTGCGCGAGATGCAGCGCCTCGGCGGCCCGCGTCACGTGCTGCCGCTCGGCCACGGCCACGAAGATGCGGAGCTGCTCCAGGGTCATGGTGGAAGCCTAACAGCGGTGCGCCTTGGCGGCAAAGCTCATGCCGCACAGCGCGAGATGGACTTGCTCGAACCTCGTCTTGTTCACCGACCGCATTGCTCCCGAGCAGACCGAGATCGTGGGCCAAGAAGAGCCAGTAGCGTGGGACAAATGGCGCAGAGCGCAGCGGCGGTAGTCCGATCCGATCGGGACAGGAACTCACGAGGGCTGCTCCCCGATCAGCTCTCCGGCACAACGCGGCGAGCCGCTTCGGTGCGACGAGGCGATCGCTGCGCCGGACCAGCGCAGCGATCTCGTCCCAGTCGGCACCGTCGTCGAGCCGCAGGCCGGCCCAGCCTTTTGGCCCGACATAGGGCGGCGCGAAAAACCGTTGAGGATCGGCGCCGACGAGGATCGTTTGGCTTCCCTCCGGGCCTTGAACCAGACCGAGCCGCGTCCGTCGCCGCATTTCTGCATCGCGATGATCCTGTCGCGGACCCGGAACGTCGGGTCGCCCCAGGCGTCCTTCTCGGCCGTCCCCGAAAAAGGCCACGCAGACGCTTCTCAAGCGATCGACGGTCCGATGCACCGGTGGCCTCCTCATGCCGTCCGGGTCGTCCGACGTCGCGGACGAAGTGCTTTGCCATCCCACCCGCCTCGGCACATAACCTGCATCGCTCAAGGTAAGGACCGAGACGCGATGACCGGACGCCAAAGGATCCTGCCCGTCAGGCGCGACTACAACCGCTGGGTCGCGAACGAGACGCTGGAAGACTTCGCGCTTCGCTTCACGGCCAAGAGCGCGCGGCGATGGTCGTCGGCACGCGTGTCGCAGACGGCGCTCGGCGCCATTTCGTTCCTGGCGCTCGAGGCCATCGGGGGCAGCATCACGCTCTCCTATGGCTTTACCAACGTGCTCGCGGCCACGCTGGTGGTCGGCTGCGTCCTGTTCCTCACGGCCCTGCCGATCAGCTATTACGCGGCACGCTACGGCGTCGATGTCGACCTTCTGACCCGCGGCGCCGGCTTCGGCTATATCGGCTCAACCGTTACGTCGCTCGTCTATGCCACCTTCACGTTCATGCTGTTCGCCATCGAGGCGTCGATCATGTCGACGGCGTTGCAGCTCTTCTTCGGCGTGCCGCTGCCGCTCGGTTATCTGATCAGCGCCATTGCCGTGATCCCGCTCGTCACCCATGGCATCAGCTGGATCAGCCGGTTCCAGATCCTCACCCAACCGCTGTGGATCGTGCTCAACATCCTGCCCGTGGGCTTCATCGTCTGGAACGACTGGCCCGCCATCCAGGAGTGGACGCATTTCGCGGGGCTCGCGGCGGGTGCCGCCGCCGTGCCGGCCGTCGCCAGCCAGGTGGCGGTGGCGGGTGTGGTCGATGTCGTGGGGCTGCCCACCACCGTGGCACAGGTGGCGGCCGCCTTCCATGATGGCTTCGACCTCCTGAAGTTCGGCGGCGCCGCTTCGGTGATCCTGGCCCTGATGCCGCAGATCGGCGAGCAGGTCGACGTGCTGCGCTTTCTGCCGGCCCGATCGCGCGACACGGCAGGCCGGGGTGGAGGGCGGGCCTGGTGGCTCTCGCTCCTGGCCGCCGGCCCGGGCTGGATCGTGCTCGGCGCTCCTAAACTGCTGTTCGGGTCGCTGCTTGCCGTTCTGGCGCTCCGGGCCGGCGTGCCGGCCGGCCACGCCGCCGACCCGGCCGAGATGTACCGCATCGCCTTCGGCTACGTCCTCCCCTGGCCCTCCGCCGTGGCGCTGCTGACGGCCGGCTTCGTGGTCGTGTCGCAGCTCAAGATCAACGTCATGAACGCCTATGCGGGCTCGCTCGCCTGGTCGAACTTCTTTTCCCGCCTTACCCATAGCCATCCGGGCCGGGTCGTCTGGCTGGTCTTCAACGTCGCCATCGCGCTGCTCTTGATGGAACTCGGCATCTATGCGGCGCTGGAACGGATCCTCAGCCTCTTCGCCGTCGTGGCGGTGGCCTGGCTCGGTGCCATCGTGGCGGATCTCGCGATCAACAAGCCGCTCGGCCTCTCGCCGCCCGGCATCGAGTTCAAGCGCGCGCATCTCTACGACATCAACCCCGTCGGCATCGGCGCGATGGCACTCGCCACCCTGGTGGCGCTCTCGGCCGCGGCAGGGATCTTCGGCGAGGCCCTGCGGGCCTTGGCGCCCTTCGTGGCGCTCGCCACGGCCCTCGTCGCGGCTCCCGCCCTGGCGGTGGCGACGAAGGGGCGCTTCTATCTCGCCCGCAAGCCCCGCGCGGCCTGGCGCCACCTCGCCTCCATCGAATGCGTGATCTGCACCCATCCGTTCGAACCCGAGGACATGAGCCATTGCCCCGCCTATGCCGGGCCGATCTGCTCGCTCTGCTGCTCGCTCGATGCGCGCTGCCACGACCTCTGCAAGCCTCAGGCGAAGGCGCTGGTCCAGGGAACCGCGGCCGTGAAGGCACTGCTGCCACGCGCCCTCGCGGTCAGGCTCAGCCGCAGTGCCGTGCACTTTGCCGGCACCTTCCTGCTGCTCGTGGCGGTGATCAGCCTCGTTCTGCTGCTCATCCATTTCGGGGCCGCCGGTGCCGGCTCCCCAGTCCAAGCGGTGGTGGATCGCACGCTCGGGGCCGCCTTCGCGATCCTGTTCATCGTATCGGGGATCCTGGCCTGGTTCTTCGTGCTCGCCGGCGAGAGCCGCCGCGTGGCCGAGGAGGAGACGGGTCGCCAGACCGCGCTGCTGCTGCAGGAGATCGAGGCCCATCGGCGGACGGATGCGGCGCTGCAACGCGCCAAGGATGTGGCCGAGGCCGCCAATCTCGCCAAGAGCCGCTACGTCGTGGGCCTGTCCCACGAGCTGCGCACGCCGCTCAACGCCGTCCTCGGCTACGCACAGCTTCTGGAACGCGATACCGACATCCCCCCGGCCCGGCAGGGCGGCATCAAGGTGATCCGCCGCTCGGCCGAACATCTGAGCGGGCTCATCGACGGGTTGCTCGACGTCTCGAAAATCGAGTCGGGCCGCCTGCAGATCCAGCGCAATGCGGTGCGGACGGGCGAGTTCTTCGCGGGCCTCGTCGACATGTTCCGCCTTCAGGCCACCGCAAAGGGCCTCGATTTCAGGGTCGCCGGGCTCCAAGACCTGCCGGCCGTCGTACGGACCGACGAGAAGCGGCTCCGGCAGATCCTCATCAACCTCCTGTCCAACGCCATCAAGTTCACGTCGCGGGGCCACGTCGGGTTGAGGGTCGCCTACCGCAGCCAGATCGCGACGCTGTCGATCGACGATAGCGGCACGGGCATCGCGGCGGCGGATCGCGAGCGCATCTTCGAGCCCTTCGACCGTGGCCCGCAGGCCGTGGCCGATGCGGTGCCGGGCCTCGGACTCGGGCTCACCATCACGAAGCTCCTGACCGAGCTGATGGGAGGTGAAATCGCGGTCACCAGTCCCGGGCCGGACGGGGTGGGATCGAGCTTCCGGGTCCGCCTCATGCTGGCCGCGGTCGACGCGCCCGAGCCCGCCCTGGCGCGGCGCGATCTCAGCGGCTACCGGGGACGCCGCCGGACGTTGCTCGTGGTCGACGACGACGCCGAGCAGCAGGCCCTGCTACGGGCCATCCTCGAGCCGCTCGGCTTCTCGATGCTCAGCGCCCGCGATGGCCCGACCTGCCTGGCGCTGATCGAGGACGTGGCTCCCGACCTCTTCATCCTCGACATTTCCATGCCGGGAATGAGCGGCTGGGACCTCGCCCGGATGCTGCGCAGCCGCGGGCTCGACACGCCGATCCTGATGATGTCGGCCAATCTCGGGGAACTGTCGCCGGCCGTGACGCAGTCGGACGGGCGGGAGCCGCGTGGAGACGGGGCCTCGGCCGCGGCGTACGACGATGCGCCGCCGCACGATGCGGTGCTGCCGAAACCCTTCGATCTCGCTCGGCTGCTCGACCTGATCGAAGCCTTGCTGGCCTTGACGTGGGTTCAGGGCAGCGAGCCGGCGGGCAAGCGCGACGTGAAGCCCATCACCGCGACCGATCCGGCCCCGGGTGCGGTGGCCGAGCTGCTGCGGCTGGGTGCCATCGGCTATGTGCGGGGCATCGAAGCGAAGCTCGCCGAACTCGCGGCCGACCCGGATCAGGCGGCGCTTGTGGCCACCTTGCGACGCCACATCGAACGCTTCGATTTCGACGCCTATGCGGCCGTCCTCGACACCGTGGCGGGTCGCGCCACGCCCAGTGCCGGGAATGGACGCCTGGTTGCGACGTCGCAAGCGGATCCGACCCCATGAGCCGCGATCCCGGCGGGCTGCGCGACATCGTGCTCGTGGTGGACGACACGCCCGAGACGCTGGGCTTCCTGACCGAGGCCCTGGAGCGCGCCGGCCATACGGCCCTCGTCGCGACCGGCGGCCAGCAGGCCGTGGCCCTGGTGGGACGGGTGACGCCGGACCTCATCCTGCTCGACGCCATGATGCCGGGCATCGACGGGTTCGAAACCTGTCGGCGCCTCAAGGCCGGGCCAGCCTCGCACGTTCCGGTCATCTTCATGACGGCCTTGAGCGAGACCGAACATGTCGTGGCGGGCCTCGCGGCCGGGGGCGTCGATTATGTGACGAAGCCCATCATCCTCGACGAACTCCTGGCCCGCATCCGGGTGCACCTCGTCAATGCGCGCGCCGCCCAGAGTGCCCGCGCGGCCCTCGATACGGCAGGTTCGTCGCTCGTCGCCATCGATCGCGCCGGGGCGGTACTCTGGTCGACCCCGCAGGCGCTTTCGCTTCTCCGCTCCGCCTTGCCCGAGGGCGGCTCGCTGCCCGGTGACTTCCTGGAGCACCTCATCGCCGCTTCGGGGCAGTCGGCGCCCGAGCCTGCCGTGCTGATCGGGGCTCCGGGCCGTGGGTCGCTGCAATTCGCCTATGTGGGGGCGATCGGCGGGGGTGAGCTGCTGTTTCGTCTCGGCCCGCACGATCCGCGGCCCGACGAGGACGTGCTGAAGGCGCGCTTCCATCTCACGGCGCGCGAGGCCGAGGTGCTGCTCTGGATCGCCCGCGGCAAGGCCAACCGGGATATCGCGGCCATCCTCGACCTCAGCCCGAGGACCGTGAACAAGCACCTCGAGACGATCTTCGCCAAACTCGGCGTCGAGAACCGCGCCTCGGCTGCGGTCCTGGCGTCGCGGGCCTTGGGCGAACGCTGACGTCGCACCTTCGTGACTTGGCGCTGTGGCCGCCCCGGTCTACAACCGCACGAGGCGCCTCCCGGCGCCGCGACCGCGCCACAGGTGAGTGCATGAACGCCCACGACCGTGATCTGCCCAAGGCGGGGGCGTTCCTCTGGGACGACCCGCTGCTTCTCGACGACCAGCTCTCAGAGGACGAGCGGATGATCCGCGACACGGCGCGGGACTACGCCCAGTCGAAGCTCCAGCCGCGGATCCTCGAGGCATACCGGGACGAGACGACCGATCGCGCGATCTTCGACGAGATGGGAGACCTCGGCCTCCTCGGCGTGACGCTGCCAGAGGACTACGGCGGGGCCGCAGCGACTTACGTCTCTTACGGGCTCGTGGCCCGCGAGGTGGAACGGGTGGATTCGGGGTACCGCTCCATGATGAGCGTGCAATCGTCGCTCGTGATGTTCCCGATCCACGCCTACGGCAGCGAGGCGCAGCGCCTGAAATACCTGCCGAAGCTGGCCGCGGGCCAGTGGGTCGGCTGCTTCGGCCTCACCGAGCCCGACGCCGGCTCCGATCCGGGCGGCATGCGGACCCGCGCCGAAAGGATCGATGGCGGCTACCGCCTCACCGGCGCGAAGACCTGGATCTCCAACGCGCCCATCGCCGATGTCTTCGTGGTCTGGGCCAAATCGGACGCTCACGACGGCGCCATCCGGGGCTTCATCCTGGAGAAGGGCCTGAAGGGGCTCTCGGCGCCGCGGATCGGCAACAAGCTGTCGCTGCGCGCATCGGTGACGGGCGAGATCGCCATGGAAGGCGTCGAGGTCTCGGAGGAGGCTCTGCTGCCCAACGTCTCGGGCCTGAAAGGTCCGTTCGGCTGCCTCAACCGGGCACGCTACGGCATTTCGTGGGGCGTCATGGGGGCGGCGGAGGATTGCTGGTTCCGAGCCCGGAGCTACACGTTGGAGCGCAAGCAGTTCGGCCGGCCGCTCGCCGCCACCCAGCTGATCCAGAAGAAGCTCGCCGACATGCAGACCGAGATCACTCTCGGACTTCAGGCCTCGCTGCGGGTCGGGCGGCTGATGGACGAGGGCCGCATGGCGCCGGAGATGATCTCGCTCGTCAAGCGCAACAACTGCGGCAAGGCCCTCGACATCGCCCGGCTCGCGCGGGACATGCATGGCGGCAACGGCATCACCAGCGAGTATCACGTGATGCGCCACAGCCAGAACCTCGAGACGGTGAATACCTACGAGGGCACCCACGACGTCCATGCGCTCATCCTGGGCCGGGCACAGACGGGCCTCCAGGCCTTCGGCTGATCCGCACAACAAAAAGGCGCCGCTGAAGCGGCGCCTTTCGAGAAGAAGCGACGGTCGCGGCTTAGTAAACGTGCCGATAGGTGCTATGATAGTAGCCCCTGCGATAACGCGACGCGTAGTGGCCTGCCGCGCAGCCAGCCGCCGCACCTGCCACGCCGTGGTGCGCAAAATGTCCGGCGATACCGCCGACGATCGCACCCGTGATGCAGCCGGCTTCGGCCGACGCGACCGACCCCAGCAATGAAAGCGCCGTTACGGCCACGAAAAGTTTACGCATGTTCCTACTCCCTGTCCCAGCGACCCGGCTTGGCAACGCGCGAGGCGGGGATCCGTTCGCCCGGAGGAACAAGGATTTGCAATCTGCCGTCCGCCTCCTGCTTCGATAGAGCCTGCACGAGCGGCTTGTCCGACAAACCGCTCGGGCCTAGAACGACTCCAGCGTGGAGGAAACGATGAGCCAAATGTCCAACGGGTCAGCCGGGACCCGCAAGTTGCGTTCGCAATTGTGGTTCGACAACCCGGAGAACCCCGGCATGACGGCGCTCTACATCGAGCGCTACCTGAATTTCGGCCTGACGCCCGGGGAACTGCGGTCGGGCAAGCCGATCATCGGCATCGCCCAGACCGGCAACGACCTCAGCCCCTGCAACCGGCACCATCTCGAACTCGCCAAGCGCGTGCGCGACGGCATCATCGCCATGGGCGGCGTGCCGATGGAGTTCCCGGTCCACCCGATCCAGGAGACCGGCAAGCGGCCGACCGCGGCGCTCGACCGCAACCTCGCCTATCTCGGCCTCGTCGAGACGCTCTACGGCTACCCGCTCGACGGCGTCGTGCTGACCACCGGCTGCGACAAGACCACCCCGGCCTGCATCATGGCGGCCGCCACCGTGAACATCCCGGCCATCGTGCTCTGCGGCGGCCCGATGCTGAACGGCTGGCACAATGGCGAGCGCACCGGCTCCGGTACCATCGTCTGGAAGAGCCGCGAGGAGATGGCGGCCGGCAAGATCGACTACGAAGAGTTCATGGAGATCGTGACCTCCTCGGCCCCCTCGGTGGGCCATTGCAACACGATGGGCACGGCCTCGACCATGAACGCGCTGGCCGAGGCGCTCGGCATGACGTTGCCGGGTTGCGCCGCCATCCCCGCGCCCTACCGCGAGCGCGGACAGATCGCCTACGAGACGGGTCGGCGCATCGTCGACATGGTGTGGGAGGACCTGAAGCCCTCCGACATCATCACGCGCGAGGCGCTGGAGAATGCCATCGTGGTCAACAGCGCCATCGGCGGTTCGACCAATGCGACGATCCACATCAACGCCATCGCGCGTCACATCGGCGTGCCGCTCGCGATCGAGGATTGGGAGACGGTGGGCCACAAGATCCCGTTGCTCGTCAACATGCAGCCGGCCGGCAAATATCTCGGCGAGGAGTTCCACCGGGCCGGCGGCGTCCCGGCCGTCGTCTACGAGCTGATGAAGCAGAAGCTGGTCCACGAGGGCGCGCTCACGGTCAATGGCAAGAGCTTCGGCGCCAACAACGGCAAGATCACGACCCGCGATACCGACGTCATCACGCCGATCGAGACGCCGATGCGCGAGGATGCAGGATTCATCGTGCTCAAGGGCAACCTCTTCGACAATGCCGTGATGAAGACGAGCGTGATCTCGAAGGAATTCGCCGACCGCTACCTGTCCGACCCGAAGGACCCCGGCGCCTTCGAGGGCAGGGCGATCGTGTTCGAAGGACCCGAGGACTACCACCACCGGATCGACGACCCGTCGCTCGAGATCGACGAGCACTGCATGCTGTTCATCCGCGGCACGGGGCCGATCGGTTATCCGGGCGGTGCCGAGGTCGTGAACATGCAGCCGCCGGCGGCGCTCATCAAGCGCGGCATCCACGCGCTGCCCTGCATCGGCGACGGCCGGCAATCCGGCACCTCTGCCTCGCCATCGATCCTGAATGCGTCACCGGAAGCGGCGGCGGGCGGCGGGCTCGCGATCCTGCAGACCGGCGACCGCGTCCGCATCGACCTCCATCGGCGCACCGCCGACATGATGATCTCGGTCGACGAGCTGAACCGGCGTCGGGCGGCCTTGAACGGGCAGGGCGGCTTCCACTATGCCGGGAACCAGACCCCCTGGCAGGAGATCCAGCGCGCGATGGTCGACCAGTTCGACGAGGGCATGGTGCTGAAGCCGGCCGTGAAGTATCAGCGCGTCGCGCAGACGATGGGTGTACCGCGCGACAATCACTGAGGCCTTAGCGGGTGCGATGTCCGTGCTTCGACACGGGCCTTGCAGGCCCGGCTCAGCACGAGGGGGAGCGAGTGGATAGACCGTCTCCCGATCTGCCCACTCGACTGGAGTGCATCGGCAGATGGTCGCTGACGCGGAATCTCGCCGAGGGCCGAGCAGCCTCCGGTACCGCCCTCAGTCGCGGAGCGTCGGCATGATGCGTTTCATGAAACCGTCGAAAAGCGGCACCGTGAAAGCCGTATCGCCGTGAGCCGGGCTAAAGATCATGCCTTTGGCAATGAGCGCATTGCGCATCGGCGCGACGGTCGTCACCTTTCGGCCCAGCACCTCGGCGATGTCGCCAGACCGGTGCGGCCCAGCACCGAGTTCGGCCATGGCTCGCATGTACCTCTTCTCCGCCGGTGTAAGCCTGTCAAAACGCACGCGGAAGAAGCTGGCGTCGAGCTCGGCGAGCGCTTCGGCCGTGGCACGTCTGGCATCGTCGACCTTGATCGGTGTCCGCTCCGCCACATTCCAGCTGTGCTTGCCCCATTCCTGGAGGAAATAGGGATATCCGCCGGTCTGGTGCAGGATATCGGCGACGGCCTCGGGGTCGAAGGTTACGCCCTCCTTGCCGGCCGGCACGGTCAACGCCGCCTCGGCGGCCTCCGGCTCCAGACGATCTATGGCGGCGAACTCGAAAAGCCGCTCGGCATAGGACTTCGCCCGGCCGGTCCTCCCCACGAGTTGAGGTAGTCCGGCCGCCACCATCGAGACGGGCAGTTGCTCCTGACTGGCGTTATGGAGAGCTGTGATCAGGGCGGCCAGCTGGTCCTCTGGGACATACTGCAGTTCGTCGATGAACAGCACCGCGGCAGTGCCTCGCTCACCCGCCGCAGCCCCGATCGCACTGATGAGATCGCTGAGGTCGGTGTCGAGGTCGCCGCTGTCAGCCAGCCCACGCTCCGGGTCGATATCGAGTGCGAGTTCCAGATCCTGGTACTTGAACTTCAGCGCCTTGGCGAAGCCCGCAAGCGCCCGCAGTGCGCGCTGCGCGCCCGCCTTGGCGGCCTGTCCCCGACTCAATCGCAGTAGCATCGTGCGCAGCGCAGGAATCAGAATGGCCGGCAGCGATCGCTCTTCCGGCGCCTCGATCTTGACGCCTGCGAAGCCGCGCTCCTCTGCGTCGAGGCGAACGCGATTCAATAACACGGTCTTGCCGACGCCCCTCAGGCCATAAAGGATAAAGCTGCGCGACGAGCGACCAGCACGGATTCGATCGAGCGTCACCGCGGCGCGCTCGATCAGATCGTCGCGGCCGGCCAGTTCGGGCGGCGGCGTGCCGGCACCGGGAGCATAGGGATTTAGACGACGATCCATGATGTTATCGAGTTTACCCCATCTTATGTGATTTCGATAAGATGGGATAAACTCGCTATAAATCGACTCGTGACCTGCGCTTCACGCCGGCGTGTAGCCAATGCGTCACGCCTTGTGGTGCGCTTGGCCGAGGCCATAAACGGGCGTCGGCAAACCCTCCATCCGGGCCTTCAGCTGCAGGGCCAGATAGAGCGAATAGTGGCGAGACTGGTGCAGGTTGCCGCCATGGAACCACAGCGCCTCCTGCTGGGTCGGCTTCCACATGTTGCGGAGTTCGCCTTCCCAAGGCCCAGGGTCCTTGGTGGTGTCGGAGCCGAGTCCCCAGCACTTCCCGACCTTGTCGGCCACATCCTGGCTGATCAGCTTGGCGGCCCATCCGTTCATCGAGCCATAGCCGGTGGCATAGACGATCACGTCGGCGGGAAGTTCGGTGCCGTCGTTCAGCAGAACGCCCCGCGGAAGGATCCGCTCGACTGCCACACCGCTTTTCAGCTTCACCTTGCCGTCCGCGATCAGGTCCGACGCGCCGACGTCGATGTAATAGCCGGAGCCACGGCGCAGGTACTTCATGAACAGCCCGGATTCGTCGTCGCCGAAATCGAGCATGAAGCCCGCCGCGCGCAGCCGATCGTAGAACGCGGCATCGCGTGTCTTCATCTGGGCGTAAACCGGAACATGGAACTCGTGCATGATGCGATAGGGCACCGAGGCGAAGATCATGTCGGCCCTGTCGGTCGTGATGCCGCTGTCGACCGCCTTCTCCGAGTAGAGACCGCCGAGCGCCAGATCCATGAGCGTATCCGAGCGCGCGATATGGGTCGAGGAGCGCTGCACCATCGTCACGTCGGCGCCGTGTTCCCAAAGGTCGGCGCAGATGTCGTGGGCGGAATTGTTGGAGCCGATCACCACGACCTGCTTGTCGCGATAGCGGTCGCCGCCGGGATGCCGGCTCGAATGATGGCTCTCGCCCTCGAAATCCTCCATGCCGGGGTAGGTCGGCAGATTCGGAATGGCCGACATGCCGGTGGCGAGCACGAGCTGCTTCGGGCGGAGCGTCACGGGCTCGCCGTCGCGCATGACCTCGACCATCCATTCCTGGGCTTCGGCATCGTATCGGGCCGAGCGGCACTCGGTCCGGCTCCAATAGTTGAGCTCCATGACTTTCGTGTACATCTCCAGCCAGTCGCCGATCTTGTCCTTCGAGGCGAAGACGGGCCAGTGATCGGGGAAGGGCAGGTAGGGAAGGTGGTCGTACCAGACCGGGTCGTGCAGATGCAGCGACTTGTAGCGGCTGCGCCACTGATCGCCGGGCCGCTCGTGCTTGTCGAGGATCAGGGTCGGGACGTTGAGCCGTTTCAGCCGCGCCCCGAGTGCGATGCCGCCCTGGCCGCCACCGACCACCAGACAATAGGGCTGGCGCGTGACCCCGAGTTCCGCCTGCTCGTCGCGCTGGCGGTCGAGCCAGGAGCGGCGGCCCTGGCGGACGCCGTGCTCGACGCCCTTCTCGCGATAGGCACCCTGCTTCTCCTCGAAGCCCTTCAGCTCGCGGGCCGTCGTGAGGAGCGTCCAGGCCTCGTCGCCCTTCAGCCGCAGGTGGCCCTTGCCGCGCGCCACTTCGGTCTCAAAGCTGATCCAGGCCTCCGTCACGCCATCGGCTTCGGTCGCGGCTTCGTCGAGTTCCCAATGGCGGGGCCGGATGCCGGCAAGCTGCGCCTCCAGCATGGCCCGGATAGCGTCTCGGCCCTCGAGCGTCTTGATGTTCCAGGTGAAAGCGATGAGGTCGCGCCAAAAGGCGTCTTGGCCGAAGAGAGAGGCGGCGCCCTCCGTGTTTCCCTTCGCGAGACAGGTCTCGAATCGATCGAGCCAGGCGAGCACGCGCTCGTCGGCGGCGGACAGGTGGTCAGGCGCTAGCGCGACTGCTGTCATGGTCATCCTCCCGATGTCTTTACGACGCTTTGTTAAGCGAGCCTCTCCCACCTTGGCGCCATTGTCCATAGGTTCGGGGAACCGGATCGTCGGCCCGCGGCCGCCCCTGCCGTCCCGGGGCGAAACAACGCCAGGTCGTCCGCGTCCCGGCCTCTTCCAGGAGGACGCCCACGATCCGGACGGACCTTGCTTCCCTTAGGTCAAGACAGCGGGCTCGCGCGGCCTTATGATCTGCGACTATCCCCGTCGCGCTCTGGTCCGCCGGACCTGATCACCGGTTCGAAGTGGCGGGCGCTTCGGTGCATGGAGGAAAGCCATGTCGACAATCTTGATCGTAGGCGCCGGTCCCGTCGGGCTGACGATGGCGGCCGAGCTCGCGCGTTACGGCGTCCGAGTCCGCCTCATCGATAAGAGCGATCATCCGACTCAAACGTCGAAAGCCCTCGTGGTCTGGAGCCGGACGCTCGAGCTGATGGACCGGATGGGCTGTACGCCGGCCTTCCTGCAGGCTGGGCTGCATGCCCGCGGAGCGTCCATCCGCACCGGCGAGACGATCCTCGGGCACACCGGCTTCGAGACGATCGAGAGCCACTACAACTTCGCTCTCATGCTGCCGCAACGCGACACGGAGCGCTTCTTGGACCAGCACCTCGAATCGCTGGGGGTGGTGGTGGAACGCCAGGTGGAACTGACGGGCTTCACTGAAACCGGCGATCATGTCCAGGCGCGCCTTCGCCATGCCGACGGACGAGAAGAAGCCTTGACGACACCCTGGCTGATCGGCTGCGACGGCGCCCACAGCACGGTGCGACACGGGATGGGCGTCGCGTTCCACGGCTCGGCGCAGGGCGACGACTGGATGCTCGCCGACGTTCGCCTCGAAGGCGACGGCAAGCCGCCGGGCGACGAGCTTGCCGTCTACCTGCACCGTGATGGGCCCTTCGTGATCTTCCCGATCCCGGGCGGGCGGGCTCGCGTCATCGCGACCGTCGGCAAGACCGACCCGTCCCACCAGAGGCCCGACCCGACGCTCGCCGAGGTCCAGGCCATGGTGGACAGGCGCGCCGGAGGCGGCTTTCGCGTCCTCGACCCGGTCTGGCTTTCCAATTTCCGCATCAACGAACGCAAAGTGACGGACTACACCAAGGGTCGCGTCTTCCTGGCGGGCGATGCCGCCCATGTGCATAGCCCGGCCGGCGGCCAGGGCATGAACACCGGTATGCAGGACGCCATCAACCTCGCCTGGAAACTGGCCGCTGTGGTCAGGGGGGAAGGCGCCACGACCCTGCTCGACAGCTACAGCCCCGAGCGGAACGCCGTGGGGGACATGGTGTTGCGCAACGCCACTCGAATGACCGACGTCGGCACCCTCTCCCATCCGGCCGCGCAGGCCGCCCGCAATCTCGCGATCCGCTTCGTGCTGGGGCTTCACACCGTGCAGGAGAAAATGGCCGCGACCATGAGCGAGATCGAGATCGCTTATGCCGGCAGCATCCTGTCCAGCGGCCGGCGCGCGGGGGAGCGGCTGGCACCGGCGCTCTACGACGGTCCTCCGCCCGGCGCGGGGCACGATCCCCGCTTCGTGCTCTATGCCTCCGATCCAGGAAAGGCGGCGGACCTCGCGGCCCGGTTCCCCGCACTGCTGGAGAGCAAGCCGAGGAAGCCTCCAAGCGCCGACGAGATGCTGATCGTTCGGCCCGACGGCTACATCGGCCTGTCGGGAGACGGCTCGGACTGGGACTCGGCCGAGCGCTACCTCGCGAAATGGGTCAAAGCGGCAGTTCCGACGACTGCTTGATGGTCTGGCTCGGAACCTCGGTCTTCACGTTCTGCACGCCCCTGATCCGGCTCAGGTGCTCGGATTGGAAGCGGCGGTACTCGTCGATGTCGGCCGCGACGACACGCACCAGGGCGTCGCAGTCCCCGAGCATCAGGTAGCATTCCAGCACCTCGGGCAGCTTCTCCACCTCGGCCACGAAGTGCTCGATCGTGTCCTCGTCCTGCGTCTTCAGCCAGATCCGGGTGAAGAACGTGAGGCCTTTGCCGATCTTGGCGGGGTTCAAGACCGCCACATAGCGGTCGATGACCCCGGCCTCTTCCAAGAGGCGCACGCGGCGCAGGCACGGGGAGGGCGACAGGCCGACCGCCTTCGCCAGATCGTTGTTCTGCATGCGACCGTCGCGCTGCAGGACCCGCAGGATCCTTTTGTCGATCTCGTCGAGCGCCGTTGGCATCGAATGCCTCGTTTCGCAGTGTTTTTGCCGATTGCATGTCAATCAGTGGAAGTTCTTGGGCATCTTCGCAACCCGATTGCGTGCTCTCTGCCTTATCATGCCGGCCATGCACACGACACCGGCGGGCCAACGATCCGAGGCCGATCAAAGAGACGAGGCGCTGAGCGCCCGCTCGGAGATCCTGCGCGGCGTCAAGGAGACCCTGCCGGTGCTCTTCGCCGTGATGGCTTACGGCCTAGTGTTCGGCGCTCAAGCGTCGCAGAAGGGCCTCGGTCTGCTCGAAGTGCCGCTGATGACGGGCTCGAATTATGCGGGCGGATCGGAGTTCGCCGCGGTCGGGCTCTGGGCTTCGCCACCGCCTCTCGTTCTGATCGTCGCCTTCACGTTCCTCATCAACAGCCGGCACCTGATCATGGGAGCGGCGCTGACGCCGCACATCCGGCATCTGCCGCGCTGGAAGGCGCTCGTCGTCATGTTCTTCATGTCGGACGAGAGTTGGGCCTTGAGTCTGTCCGACACGCTCGCGCGGACGACGGCCGGACATCGGCGTCCCTTCAGCCTGCGGTTCTACGCGGGCTGCGCCGGGATGATCTATCTGGGCTGGCTCGGATCGACGACGCTCGGCGCCGTGATCGGCCCCTTCCTCGGCGACGTCGACCGCTATGGTTTCGACATGGCGTTCCCGGCGGTGTTCCTGGTCATCATCGCCGGCATGTGGAAAGGCCCGCGGGCGGGCCGCCCGTGGCTCGTCAGTCTCGTCGTGGCGGCCCTCGCGCACCTCGTGGTGCCCGGAGCCTGGTATGTGATCGCCGGGACGGCGGCCGGGCTCGCGACGGCGTCCCTTTGGCCGGAGCCGCGATGATCCCCGCGATCGACCTCGCCACGATCCTGCTGATGGCGCTTGCGACCTATGCCACGCGAGCCGGCGGATATCTGTTGCTGCGCAACCGCACCCTGGGGACCCGGGCGCGGGCCGTGATGGCGGCGGCACCGGGCTCGGTCCTCATCGCGGTGATCGCCCCGCATTTCGTGTCGCCGCGCCCTGCCGACCTGATCGCCCTCGCGGTGACGGTCGTGGCCGCGGCCCGCCTGCCGATGCTGGCGACGGTCGCGATCGCCGTGGTGTCGGCCGGAGCGCTGCGTCACGGCCTGGGCTAGTCCGGCCGCTCGGGTGCGGACCCGCGCGCCGGTTCACGACATCGCCAGCCGATGTCGGATCGGCCGGCCCGGCGCGATGATTTGGGCGGCCGCCACGATGGCCGCGGCATCGATGCCGAAATGGTGGTAGAGGTCGGCGATCGAGCCTGTCTGTCCGAAATGTTCGACACCGAGGGAGCGCGTCCGATGACCCGCGACCCCGCCGAGCCAGGAGAGGGTCGCCGGATGCCCGTCGATCACCGTCACGAGGCTGCAACCGGCCGGAACGTCGTCGAGCAGCCGCTCGATATGGCTTCGCGCGTCGGCAAGGCCATGGTCCCGCGCCCGGCTCGCCGCCGTCCAACCGGCATTGAGACGATCGGCCGAGGTGATCGCGAGGAGCCCGGCGTCCGGCCGGTCCTCCGCCATGAGGCCGACGGCTTCGATCGCCTCGGGTGCCACCGCGCCCGCATAGGCCACCACGACCCGGGCATTGGGGCCCGGCTTCCGCATCCAATAGGCGCCGTCGATGATGGCGTCGCGCAGCGTCGGCGTTATCGTCCGTTGCGGCTGTTCGAGGGGTCTCGTCGAGAGCCTGAGATAGACGGAGCCCCCGGCCGCCTCCCGCAACCAGGTCGCTTCATCGACGGACCCGTCGCCGGAGCGCTGGATGTAGGCGAAGGACCACCGCAGAATCGTCGCGAGTTCATCCGCGAAGGCGGGTTCGAAACTCGCGAGCCCGTCCTGTGCCATGCCGATGAGCGGGGTCGCGATCGATTGATGGGCGCCGCCCTCGGGTGCCAGCGTCACGCCCGACGGCGTCGCGACAAGGATGAACCGGGCGTCCTGGTAGCAGGCGTAATTCAATGCATCGAGACCGCGCTCGATGAACGGATCGTAAAGCGTGCCGACCGGAAGAAGTCGCTCGCCGAAGACGGAATGCGACAGCCCCAGGGCCGAGAGCATGATGAAGAGGTTCATCTCGGCAATGCCGAGTTCCAGGTGCTGCCCGTCAGGCGAGAAGGTCCAGTTGAATGTGGACGGGATGCGCTCGGCCTTGAAGGTATCGGCCATTTCGGTGCGCGCGAACAGCCCGCGCCGGTTCACCCAGGCGCCGAGGTTCGTCGACACCGTCACGTCGGGTGACGTCGTCACGATCCGATCGGCCATGACGGTGTCGCTCTTGGCGATCTCGTGCATGAGGAGGCCGAACGCCTGCTGGGTCGACATGATGGGTTGCGTGGGCGCCGCCAACACCTCCGGCACCGGGATGGTCGGCGCCTCGTAGCGCCGCCGGCCGCGCTGCACGAAGGGCACGGCGTCGAGAAACGACTGCAGATCCGTCTCCACGACGCCGAGACCCTCGAAGGGGTCCCAGACATGGTCGGCGCGGACGTCCATCGCCTGTCGCAGGACCTCGACCTGTGCCGGCGTCATCAGGCCCGCGTGGTTGTCCTTGTGGCCGGCCAGCGGGAGCCCGAAGCCCTTGATGGTGTAGGCGATGAAGCAGACGGGACGGTCATGCTGCCGCGCCTCCTCGAAGGCATCGAGCAGCGACGGCAGGTCATGACCCCCCAGGTTGGACATGAGGTGCGCCAGATCTTCGTCGGAACGCCGCTCGATGAGGCGGGTCAGGACGCCCCGGTCGCCGAGGTCGTCGAGGAGCCGCCTGCGCCAGGCCGCGCCACCCTGGAAGGTCAGGGCCGCGTAGAGCTGATTCGGGCAACGATCGATCCAGTCCCGCAGCAAGTCGCCACCCGGCTCCGCGAAGGCTTGCCGCTGCAGCGTGCCGTGTTTCAGGATGACGACGTCCCAGCCGAAATTGCGGAACATCGATTCGAAGCGTGCCCACAGTCCTTCTCGAACCACGGCGTCGAGGCTCTGGCGGTTGTAGTCGACCACCCACCACGTATTCTTGAGACCGTGCTTCCAGCCTTCGAGCAACGCCTCGAAGATGTTGCCTTCGTCCATTTCGGCGTCGCCGATCAGCGCCACCATGCGCCCCTCCGGCCCGGTGGAGTCCCAACCTCTGCCGCGCACGTAGTCCTGCACGAGCGAGGAGAAGAGCGTCTGCGCCACGCCGAGCCCGACCGAGCCGGTGGAAAAGTCGACGTCGTCGACGTCCTTGGTGCGCGACGGATAGGACTGGACGCCGCCGAAGCCTCGGAAGTTCTCGAGCTTGGTCCGGCTCTGGTGACCCAGGAGATACTGGATCGCATGAAAGATCGGGCTCGCATGCGGCTTCACCGCGACTCTGTCTTCCGGTCGCAGGACCGCGAAATAGAGCGCCGTCATGATCGTCGCGACCGAAGCCGACGACGCCTGGTGCCCGCCGACCTTGAGGCCGTCGCGGGGTGACCGGAGGTGATTGGCGTTGTGGATCGTCCAGGTGGCGAGCCACAGCACCTTGCGTTCGAGAGCTCGCAGCATCTGCAATCGAAGGTCGTTCATTCCCCACGGCTCCGGTTGACCAGAATGGTGACGCAGATCGTGTGGCGAAGGGAGCCAAAAATCGTGCTCCAGGTGGAGGATTTTGGCGTTTAGCGCTAAGATGAGCATCAGATAAGCTCGAAACCTTCAACGGCCCTCATGGACGACATCGATAGACGCATCATCGACGCTGTCCAGGGCGACGGCAGGATCACGATCAACGATCTCGCGACCCGCGTCGGGCTGTCGCCGTCACCTTGCGCTCGACGCATCCGGCTGCTCGAAGAGAGCGGCGTCATCAAGGGCTACACGGCCATCATCGATCAGAGGAAGGTCGGGCTGCCCATCAGCGCCTTCGCGTCGATCAAGCTCGAACGTCAGCGCGAGGAGGATCTCGACCGCTTCGCCAAGGCCGTCGCGATCTGGCCCGAAGTCGTGGATTGCTATCTCATGACGGGCCAGCGCGATTACCTGCTGCGCATCGTGGTGCGCGACCTCGAAGCCTATGAGGGCTTCTTGAAGAACAAGCTGACCCGCCTCGAAGGTGTCGGCTCCATCGAGACCAGCTTCGCCCTGGTACAAGTCAAGCACTCGCAGGCGCTTCCCTTGCGTTGACGCCGGTCACGCCGACCCGTGCATCCACGGCGTCGATCACGGAACGCTCGAGCAGCCGACGATCGGAGCCACGACTGGACAGGCGGCGTCGCGATCTTATCTTGTAGATATGCGTGTCATGGTCGCCATCTCGCTTGCGATCGTCGTGGCCTCTTCGGCTCACTTGCCGGCCGTGGCCCACGGTTATACGCACGCCGACCGTTACGCGGGGTGCATGTTCGGCGAGACCATCCCCCTGATGCGGCGCGGCAACGGGCGCGAACACGCCCTCTCGGTCGCCTCCGAGCGTTGCATCGCGTGGTCGCAGGGGCTCTCGGCCGGCGACATCCGTGCCGTCGACGTGACCCTGCATTCCGCCATCGAACGGCTGGAGCGATCGGGCTTCTGACGCAAGCTCCGGCCCGGGACTCTATCCCGGCATCATCGACGTGACCCGCGCGGCCCAGAGGACCTCGATGTCGAGCACGGGATCGCCGAACTGCCCATGCAGGTCGAAAGCGCCGCTGCTTCGCCCACGCGTCAACGTCTTGACGAGGATGCGGCCGTCGGCGAGGCCGACGACGCAAAGTCGTCCGATAAGATCGTCGGTCACGGGTTCGCGCCGGTCATCGAAATAGACCCGCCAGCCGTCGAAGATCGGGCCTAGGCTCAGGCCCTTGACTTCGACAGCGACCGTCTGGGCCGAGACGCCCTCGGGTGCCGGCGCCTCGTCGAGCGAACCCTGGCCTTCGGCATAGAAGTGCATCTCGGTGCCGGCGCCGACGTAACCCGCCACCGGGACGCTGGCCTGACGGTCCGTCACGACCTCTCCGGGATCCACCCCGTAGGCGTCGCTCGCGAGCTTGATCCACTTGTCCGACAAACGGCGGCTGCCGCCTTCGAGCTTGGCATATTGGTTGCGCGTCGTGCCGAGCGCCGCTGCTGCCTGATCCTGTGTCCAGCCGCGGCCGTCCCGTAGCTGTCGAAGGTTGTTGGCCATCACGCATGTGCCCATATTGGGCTAATTAGCTTGACAGCTGTGCCCGTATTGGGCATACTAGCATGACGGTCGATGACCGTCCAGGGACGTCGATTTTCTCCCACAGGTTGGATTCCCATGTCCTCCAACATTTTACCCCTGGTCGGGGATCGCGGATCTGCGCCCGAACTCCGGCATCTGCCGCCCGCCGCCATGGCGGTCGCAGGGTTGCGTGTCGGGGCGTGCCGGTGGCCTCTTGGCGAATTGGCGTCGGAGACCTTCAGGTTCTGCGGCGCCGGCGTTCCGCGGGGCAAGTCGTACTGCCTGGCGCACGCGGCTCTGGCCCGAGCCCGGCCTTGCCGGGCTGAAGCCTGTGGGGCAGGGGCGGTCTCGTGAGGTCGGCCGCCGCGTGTCCCCCCGTGTCGCGCCTCCGCCGGCGCGGCGCATTCGGGCTCGACGAACGCCGCTGGCCCGATCCCGAGCGGGTCGACGCGCAGGTGCGCGCCTGGCTTGGCCACACCTTTCCCGAGATCTGGGTCCTGCCGGACCGCGATGGTGCCGATGCGTCGGGTCGCAGCCTGGCCTTGCTGTTGCCGCAGGGTCAGGCGGCGATGCTGCGCATCGAACGTCAGCGTGACGCGCCGGGCAAGGCTGCCATCGTTCTTCTCGATCGGTGCAGGACCATGAGGATGCCGGTCGCCGTCGTCTCGAGCCTCGACGAGGCCCGGGCCGCACTGCGGCGCTTCGGCGTCGCCTCATGACGGCGCCGGCGACCTTGCTTGACGACTTGTGGAGATCGTGACCATGCCCCGGAAGACGAACCGAGCCGTGACGCTGGCCACCCGGGCGAACGGCTACGGGAGGGTGGGCCGCGGCCACGACGACGCGACGCCGGAACGGCTGGCCCAGGCTCGCCGTGCCGACGGACACGGTGCCGCCGGGGTCGACGGCCAAGGGGTCCGCCGCATCGCCGATGCCTTCGACCTCCTGCGCAGGCGCAATCTCCTGGATCGGGTCGATATCGCGGCCAACGAAACCCTCTGGCATGCCGGCGACCGCCTGCGAGGCCACTGGCACCGGGCACGGCTCGATAGTTTGTCGGCTGTCGACCTCGCGCGGCCGAGCGTCGACGGCGGAGTCCGCGGGGGCCTTGCTCCGCCCGGTGAAACGGCGCAGCGGCATCGCGACGAGGTTCACCGGGCCGCCGCAGCGATCGGCCCACGTCTGTTGCCTTTCGTGACCGGGATCGTCATCGAGGGGCGTCCCGTCGCGAGCCTGCGGGACCTCGTGCGGGACACCTCTCACGCGAGGACTGCCGAAGCCTTGGTGCTCGAACGCCTTCGCGAGAGTCTGCACCGGCTCTGCAGTTTCTGGGGCATGACACCGAATGCCCGGCCTTTGCCGATCAAGGCGTGGCGGAACGAGGCAGCGGACCCGGCAGACGGTGGGGCGCCGTCGATCGATTGAGCTGTTCGCTTCGTTGGAGGATTGTCGGTCCTGCCGCCGGGCAGGGCACCAAGGGACTTCGAGCAATCTGAGGCCGGCGGTGCCGTAACCGGTTCGTCGAGGGATGCCGTCGCAATGTCCATGCACCCGTCGGCCGGAAGACCGGGACCCCGTGCATGTCGTCCTTCGCGTCCCTCAAGCACCTTCCCGTCGTTTTCCTCAAGACCGCTTCGAGTATCTGCTGAGCGACAAGGTCGATCGCACGATGGCTGAAGCGATCAACCAGATCGGCCACTATGGGCAAGGCTTCGGGATCGCCATGCCGAGGCCTTTCGATCGGAACGACCGATCGACCGCGTCGTCCACCAGACTCGCCGGCCGTGCCTGACCGGGCGAGGCGAACGAAGGGATCGGAGTCGCGCCGGCATCGGGCGCCATCGACCCCGGGGCGCCTTCCCGCGGTCTTGACCCTCCCGCCCGGAGCGCTCACCTTCCCGACGGGATGACGCCGACGTTCGGTGCAGCGGCAAGGGTTGTGCCCATGGTGTTCCGGTCGATCTATGCCCACGGCTTCCTGCGGGTCGCGGCTTGTACGATCGAGACCAGCGTCGCCGATCCGGCCCGCAATGCGGCGGCGATCCTCGCGGCGTCGCGAACCTGTCATGGCCGCGGTGTGGGTCTCGCGGTCTTTCCGGAGCTCTGCCTTTCGGGCTACGCGATCGAGGACCTTCTGCTGCAGGATGCGCTGCTCGACGAGGTCGAGGCCGCGGTCCGGCGGATCGCGGCGGCGACACGCGAGCTTCTCCCGGTGCTCGTGGTCGGAGCGCCGCTGCGCCATCGGCATCGGCTCTACAACACGGCCGTTGTGATCCATCGCGGCGCGGTGCTCGGCGTCGTGCCGAAGAGCTTCCTTCCGAACTATCGCGAGTTCTACGAAAAGCGGCACTTCGCGCCGGGTGCCGGGCTGCGGGGCGAAACCATCCCGATCGGCGAGTCGCAAGCGCCCTTCGGCACGGACCTGATCTTCGCGGCCGAGGACGTTCCGGGTTTCCGGCTCGGCATCGAGATCTGCGAGGACATGTGGGTGCCGGCTTCCCCGGCCGCGGCCTTGGCGCTCGCCGGCGCGACCGTCCTGGCCAACCTCAGCGGCAGCCCCATCACGATCGGCCGCGCCCGCAGCCGCAGCCTGCATTGCCAAGCCACCTCGGCGCGCTGCTTGGCGGCCTATGTCTACGCGGCGGCTGGCTCGGGCGAATCGACGACCGACCTCGCCTGGGACGGTCAGACCACGATCTATGAGAATGCCGCACTGCTGGCCGAAGGTGAGCGTTTCGCCGGGACCGGTCAGGTCACGGCCGCCGATGTCGACCTCGACCTGCTGCGTCAGGAGCGGCTTTCGACGGGGAGCTTCGACGACAATGCGCGGGCGCAGCCGGCGGAGGACAGCGTGTTCCGGCGCGTGCCGTTCCGGCTCGCGCCGCCGGCCGAGGACATCGGCTTCCTGCGTCCGATCGAACGCTTCCCTTTCGTGCCCGCCGATCGCGAGCGCCTCGCCCAGGACTGCTACGAAGCCTACAACATCCAGGTGGCGGGGCTGAAGCAGCGGCTCGCGGCGATCGGCGTCGAGCGCGTCACGATCGGGATCTCGGGCGGCCTCGACTCGACCCATGCCCTGATCGTCGCGGCCAGGGCGTTCGACCTCCTGGGCCTGCCGCGCACCAACATCCTGGCCTATACGATGCCGGGTTTCGCGACCGGGCAGGACACCAAGGCCAACGCTCACCGTCTGATGGCGTCGCTCGGTGTCGCGGCGCACGAACTCGACATCCGCCCGGCCGCCACCCAGATGCTGAAGGATCTCCGGCATCCCGCCAGCGACGGCAAGTCCGCCTACGACGTCACCTTCGAGAACGTCCAGGCGGGCCTCAGGACCGACTACCTGTTCCGCCTCGCCAACCACCACGGCGGCATCGTGCTCGGCACCGGCGACCTGTCGGAGCTGGCGCTCGGCTGGTGCACCTATGGCGTGGGCGACCAGATGAGCCACTACAACGTCAACGCGGGGGTTCCGAAGACCCTGATCCAGCACCTCATCCGCTGGGTCGTGGCGACCCGGCAGTTCGACGACGCCGCCTCCGCGACCCTGGTCGACATCCTCGAAACCGAGATCTCGCCCGAACTCGTGCCCGTCGAGGCGGGATCGAAGCCGCAAAGCACCGAAGAGCGGGTCGGCCCTTACGAACTGCAGGACTTCAACCTGTTCTACACGCTGCGCTATGGGTTCCGTCCGTCGAAGATCGCCTTCCTGGCCCTGATGGCCTGGGGCGATGCGGCTTCGGGCGCATGGCCCGAAGGCTTCCCGGACGAGCGGCGGCGCGCCTATGACCTCACCCACATCCGGCGCTGGCTGCAGGTCTTCGTGCAACGCTTCTTCGGCTTCAGCCAGTTCAAGCGTTCCGCCATGCCCAACGGACCCAAGGTGACGGCCGGAGGATCGCTGTCGCCGCGCGGCGACTGGCGCGCCCCGTCGGACGGCAACGCGCGGGTGTGGCTGGACGAACTGGAACGCAACGTCCCGGAGAGCTGAGGCGCGCGTTTCTCGACCCGGGGCCTGGGGACCCGCTCCGCGCCGGCTTCTCCCAACGGGCTCCGCCCGCCGGTGCCCCAAGCCGGCTCCGCTCATGAGGACGAGCGAGGCTGTTCTCACCCCCGGGGCCAGGCTGCGGCATCCATCCGGCGTCCCAGTTTCGAGGATGCCAGAACGTCCTCAATGAGCCGGGTCAGTCGCGCGGCATGGTCGAAACCGGCCGCACGAGACGTCCCGCCGCGAATGTCGTCGCGGAGCGCCGCATAGACTCCCGCGACGTTGACGGCCGCGTCCGACAGCGAGGCGAGTTCACCGTCGTCGACGGATTGGGGCTCTCCATCGAGCGATAACCGGAGGCGCCCGGACTGGAAACCCCGCATCGCACCGCCCGCGATCTCGAGAACGGCGCTGGTTCCGACCGCCGTGAGCCTGAAAGGCGTTTCCGGCGGGCGGCCTCCCGAGACTTCGGCATTCAGCACGCCGCCGGCGTCGAAACGGGCCTGCACGAGAAGGTGGTCGAAGGTGGTCCGCGGCCGGGGGGCTTGATCGTCTCCAACCGTAATCATCGGGTATTGGGCCGTGGCGAGCGCGCTCAAATCCGCCAAGCCGCCAAAGGTTGCGATCACCATGTCGATGGTGTGAGCCGCCTGGATCGTGATGAGGTTCGCGAACGTCGTCGGGTCCTCGAGGTAAGCGAAAGCGGCCGGCACCACCGGCCCGAAGCCCGCGGTCGCCGACGATACCGTGACGCTGAGCAGGCGTCCGATGGCACCCTGCCGGAGCAGCTCGCGGGCTCGCTCGACGACCGGGTTGCCGCGCAACTGCAAACCGACGGCGGCTTCGACCCCAGCGGCTCGCCTTGCGTCGCTCATGGCTTCGGCTTCTGCGACGCTCCGGCCCAACGGCCATTCGCAATAGACATGCTTACCGGCCGCGAGAGCGGCGAGAACCAGCTCCCGGTGGTCGGGAACCCGGGTTGCGACCGTGACGAGGTCGATCTCGGCCGACCGGATCAGGTCGAGACCGCTGGGGTAGGCGGCATCGGCGCCGAAGGCGTGCGCCGCCTCGTCTGCGGTTTTTTGGCTGTTGGTCGCCACCGCGACCAGCCGTAGGCCGTCGAGACCCTGTACGGCGGGGACGTGGGATTCCCTCGCCCATCCGCCCGAAGCGCTCGCCCCGATGATCCCGACCCGAAGTGCCGCTGCCATTGTGATCTCCCTCGCTCGACGGGCCGAAGCCGGCGATGCGCCGCTTGCCGTGAAGCCAGATGTGGGTGGAGAAAGCGGGCTGATAACACCCCAGTCCTTGGTAGCACTGCCAACCAGGAGTTTCGAATGGACCGCATCGCCAGCATGGGCGTCTTCGTCAAGACGGTCGATCTCGGCTCGCTGACCGCGGCCGCCACGGCGATGGGGATGTCTCCGCAGATGGTCGGCAAGCACGTCGGCTTCCTGGAGGCGCGGCTCGGCGCTCCCCTTCTGCGCCGCACCACGCGGCGCCAGAGCCTGACCGATATCGGCCAGGCCTTCTACCAGCGATGCCGCATCATCCTGGCCGACATGGAAATGGCGGAGGCTCTGGTGCACGACATGAGCGCGACGCCGCGCGGCCGGCTTCGCATCAGCGCGCCCGTCAACTTCGGGGCATGCCGCTTGGCACCGCTGGTCGCCCGTTACCTCGCGGCCTATCCGGACGTCGCGGTCGAAATGAACCTGACCGACCGCTACGTCGACGTGGTGGACGAGGGCTACGACGCCGTGATCCGGCTGGGACCCATCAGGGATACGGCGCTCGCGGCGCGAAACCTGCAGAGCCATCGTCAGGTTGCCTGCGCGGCGCCCGCCTATCTTGCGGACCGGGGCATGCCGACCTCGCCCGACGACCTCGTCGGGCACGACTGCCTCGGCTACGTGAACTGGTCGGGCCTGCCCTATGCGGAATGGCGCTTTTCCAAAGCGGGCCAGGTGCATGCGGTCGAGGTGCGAAGCCGCTTTCAGGTCAATGACGGACGCGTGCTTCTGGCCGCGGCCCTCGAGGGTCATGGCATCATCCTCCAGCCGGAGGCGATCCTGCGCGAAGCGCTCGACGCGGGGCGGCTCGTGCCGGTCCTCGCCGACTACGCGGCCCCTTCCCGTCCCATGGTCCTGCTGTTTTCGGCGCGTCGCCCGCAACCCCCGACGCTGAGAAGTTTCATCGATTGCGTCGTCGATGCTTTCGGGCCTCGGAGCATCCGCGATCGGGACCTGACAGCGTCGGACCTGTGAGGTGGGGCGATCTAGCGGCCCCTGTCGTTCAGCCGGTCGAGTCTCAGGCGATCACGATCGTCCGTCAGGCGCCAGGCGCCCACGTAGACGGCGCCGATGAGCCCGAGGCTCGTCGCCGTCGCCAGCAGAAACAGGATCAGGATCTGGGTGTTGGCGGCGCTCTGCGGATTGGCGCCGGCCAGGATCTGTCCGGTCATCAGGCCGGGCAGGGTGACGAGGCCGGCTGCCGCCATCTGATTGACGATCGGGATCAACCCGGCCCGGATGGCGGCGCGGATCGGCGTTTGCAACGCTTCGAACCGTGTGGCGCCGAGGGCCAGACGCGCTTCGATCGAGACTCGCTCGCGCACGACGTCGGCCCCGAGGCTGTTCAGCCCGATGCTGATGCCGCTCATCACGGAACCGAGCAGAATGCCGAGGAGCGGGATGAGGATTCTCGGATCGTACCAGTTCTCGGGTCGAAGCCGGGTCAGGTAGCTCAGGGCCAGCACGAGGGTCGTGGCCGTCGCGAGGCTCGCTCCGCCGAGACCATAGCGCCACCATCCCGCGAGCGGGCGTTGCTGCCGAGACGCGATCTCGACCGTCGCGGCCGCCATCATCACCAGCCCGGTGGCGATCACGACCCCCGGAGACGCCGAGGCGAAGATCTTTCGCAGGACGAACCCGACCAGCGTCAGTTGTACGACGACCCGGATCGCTGCGACCACCATGGTTCGGGCGAGCCCGAGCCCCAGGCCGACCGCAAGGCCGGCATTCGCCAGGACGAGCGCGGCGCCGAAGGCGAGATCCCACGCTCCGAGACTGTTCGCCGTCACCCCGTGGCTCCGGCCATGGCGGGCCGGCCCTCCGCGATGCGGTAGACACGATCGGCGACGCGGGTCATCTGGGCTTCATCGTGCGAGACGAAGAGCGCCGACGTTCCGGCCGAAAGGCGCTCCCCCAACATGTCTTCGAAGGTCGCGGTCGCCAGCGGGTCGAGCGCCGCCGTGGGTTCGTCGAGCAGGAGGACGCGTGGATCGAGCATCAGGCCCCGCAGGAAGGCAAGTCGCTGGCGTTCGCCCGACGACAGGCGCGCGACCGGCCAGTCGAGGATGCCAGGGGCGAGGCGCAGGCGCTCTCGGTCGCGCTCGAAGGGCGCGCCGGCCGTCGGAAAGTGTGCCCCGACCCGGTCGGCCCACCAGCCGGACTCGGCCGCGAGATAGACGACCTTCCGCCGCCAGGCCGGGCCCGGCATGGCCGAACGGTCTTCGCCATCGAGGGTCACCCGACCCCGATGAGGATCGAGATCCGCCACCATGCGCAGGAACACGCTCTTGCCGGCTCCCGACGGTCCGGCGATGCCGCAGCAGGTGCCGTTCGCGAGCGAAAGGGCGAAGGGGCCGAACCCCGGCCGGGTCAGCCCTTCGATGGTCAGCATCGGAGCATCGTACAAACCTCGACAGACGGACGCGTCATTGTGTATCGATCACCCTATCGGCAATCTCGAACTCTGGTGGTGAACGGTAGGGTTCCGAAGATGAGCGCAGCAGTTCCACCGGCGCGTCCGGTGCCGACCATGGCGGATGTCGCCATGCGCGCAGGGGTTTCCACCATGACGGTGTCGCGGGCCCTGCGGGACGGCGGCGTCGTGTCGGATGTGACGCGCCGCCGGATCTTGCAGGTCGTCGACGAGCTTGGCTACACGCTGGACCGGTCGGCCGGCACGCTGTCGTCGAAGCGGTCCGGCTTCATCGCCGTGATCGTTCCGACGATCAGCAACTCCAATTTCTCCGACACCATCCGGGGCATCACCGACGCCGTGGAAGGCTGCGGGCTGCAGGTGCTGCTCGGCCATTCCGACTACATGATCGAAAAGGAGGCGCGTCTCATCGAGGCGATGTTGCGGCGGCGTCCCGAGGGCCTGATCCTCATGGGCGGACGTCACACGGCGAGGTCGCGCAAGCTCCTGGCGGCCTCGGGCATCCCGATCGTCGAGACCTGGGACCTGCCCCTCGATCCGCTCGGCCATGTGGTGGGATTCAGCAATGCGGCATCGGTGCGCGCCCTGGTGGTGCAACTGCACGCGCGCGGCTACCGGGACATCGGCTTCATCGGCGGAACGTCGGCGCGCGATGCGCGCGGCTTCGATCGCCGTCGCGGTTACCTCCAGGCCGTGGCGGATTGCGGTTTGCCGCAGGGCAGGATGCTGTCCCTCGGCGAGCCGCCGATCAGCTTGGAGCATGGCGGATGGGCGATGACACATCTCTTGGAGCGCTCGCCCAGCGTCGATGCCGTGGTCTGCGTCTCCGACCTGTCGGCCGTCGGTGCGCTGATGGAGTGCCATCGCCGCGGCTGGGCCGTGCCGGGACGCATCGCGCTCGCCGGGTTCGGCGATTTCGAGATCGGCCGCTACACCTACCCGCGCCTGACCACGGTGGGCGTCGACGCCTACCGGATCGGGCGCGAGGCCGGAGAGATCCTGTTGCGGTCCATCACGGCCTCGAAGGAGGGGCGCCCGATGCCGCGCGAGAGCCACGAGATCCCCTTCGAGATCATGGAACGCGAGTCGACGTGAGCGGGCGCCGCCGCCTTGGTCCGGCTCCGCGGCCCGCAAGAATTTTACGAGCGCGAAGGAATAAAGCCGGTCCGGCTCCGGTCCTCACCGTGATGAACTGTTGTTCCATCTCGGGGGATCCGACACATGGTGGCGAGTTGCGGTTGCGGTGCCCTCGGGATGGGCGTGATGCTGGGAGGGGCATCGATCTTCTCCATAGGGCCAAGCAACGTGATGTTGATGCGAGAAGGGTTGGTTCAGGGTCGTGTCGGCCTTGTCGCCTCATCGGTGTGGGTCAGCAATCTGGCGCTTCTGACCGCATCGCTGGTCCTGACCGACACGATCGCGCGCGGATTGCCGCCGCTCCGGTTCGTCTTGACCTTGCTCGGCATTGCGACCTTGTCCTGGTTTGCGGTCCGCTCGTTCCGGTCCGCCAGGCGCCCCAGCATGGCCCTGTTGGATCGGAGCATCGGGACGGAGAAAACGATCGGTTGTCTATGGCGGGCGCTGGCGACGGTCTGGCTCAATCCGCTGTTCTACATCGAGTTGCTTCTGGTTCCGGCCTCGGTCTGCGACGGCTTCAAGGACCCGTCGCTTCGGCTGCAGTTCGCGGTCGGGTTGGCCGCGATGATCACGGTCAAGGTCTACGGCTATGCTTTTGCTGCCGGCTCCTGCGCGCCCTACCTGAAATCCGCACGATCGTTGCAGCGTTTCGACGTGGCGTCCGGCCTCACGCTGACCTGTGTCGCCGTCCTGATGACGGCCCGCCTGGTCGTGCAGACCGTCTGACCCAGAGTTGACGCAAGCTTGCTCGTCAACCGCCTAACCGCACCGCGACATCCTCCACGATCTCGTCGGCCGGCCGATCGGACGGGATCGTCATGACGTCGGCCTCGTCGCTGCCGGGCCGCTCCAGCGTGCGGAACTGGCTGTCGAGAAGTTGGCGAGGCATGAAATGGTGCACGCGCTTGGCGAGCCGCGCCTCGATGACGTCGAACGACACGTCGAGAAAGGCGAAGCGCACGGCGCCGCCGGTTCCGGCGCGGAGCCGGTCGCGGTAGATGCGGCGGAGTGCCGAACAGGCCAGGACGACGCCGCCCTTCGCGGCCGTCGCCTCGGTCAGGGCCGCGGCCACGCGGTCGAGCCAGGGCCAGCGGTCCTCGTCGTCGAGCGGCGTGCCGGCGTGCATCTTGTCGACGTTGGCCTGCGGGTGAAGGTCGTCACCGTCGACGAAGGGGAGACCCAGCCGCCCCGCCAGCTGCGCCGCGATCGTGGATTTGCCCGACCCGCTCACCCCCATGACGACGAGCGGCAAGGGAGGTCGCACGTCAGAGACTCGAGGTGATGCCGCCATCGACATAGAGGATGTGTCCGTTGATGAAGCTCGAAGCGTCCGATGCCAGGAAGATCGCGGCGCCCGCGAGTTCGCCGACCTCGCCCCAGCGCCCCATGGGGGTCCGGTTGGCGAGCCAGCCCGAGAACACGGCATCGTCGACCAGCGCCTGGTTCAATTCCGTCCGAAAGTAACCCGGCCCGATGCCGTTGACCTGCAGGCCGAGCCGCCCCCAATCGGTCGCCATGCCTTTGGTCAGCATTTTCACGGCTCCCTTGGTGGCCGTGTAGGGCGCGATTCCCGGCCGCGCCAGCTCGCTCTGGACCGAACAGATGTTGATGATCTTTCCGCGGCCGCGGGCGATCATGTGGCGGGCCACCGCCTGTCCGACGAAGAACACGCTGTCGAGATTGGTTCTGACCAGCCTCGACCAGGCCTCGTGTGGAAACTCGTGCAGGGGCGTCCGGTGCTGGATGCCCGCATTGTTGACCAGGATGTCGATCGGCCCGAGGTCGTGTTCGATCGCCGCGACGCCCGTCGCGACCGCCTCGGGGTCGGTCACGTCGAAACAGGAGGTCTCGACCTCGGTGCCGGAAGCCGCCAGGCGCGACCGGGCCTCCGCAAGCCGTCCGGCGTCCCGCGCGTTCAGCACGATCGAGGCTCCGGCGGACGCGAGAGCCTCCGCCATGGCAAAGCCGATGCCCTTGCTCGATCCTGTGATCAGGGCACGGCGGCCCCCGAGGTCGAAGAGTTTCACGCGGGCGGTTCCGTCCTCACCATCGTCTGTCGTTCGTTGATCGACTGTGTTACCGCTCTCGCCAGCCTGTCAACCGCCGCGGCGACTGACCAACAAGGCGAGAGCCGTCGGGAGAAGATCCATGCGCGCCGTTGTGATCCATGCCGCCAAGGATGTCAGGGTCGAGGAGCGCGACGAAGGCCCCATCGGCCCGGGACAGGTCGCGGTGCGGATCGAGGCGGGCGGGATCTGCGGCTCGGATCTCCACTATTTCAACCATGGCGGCTTCGGCACCGTGCGGCTGCGTGAGCCCATGATCCTCGGTCACGAGATCGCGGGCACCATCACGGCGGTCGCCTCCGACGTGTCGAGCGTGGCCGTCGGCGACCGCGTCGCGGTCAACCCGAGCCGGCCCTGCCGGGCCTGCCGCTACTGCCTCGAAGGCCTGCCCAACCAGTGCCTCAACATGCGCTTCTACGGCAGTGCGATGCCGATGCCGCACATCCAGGGCGGGTTTCGGGAAGTCCTGGTCTGCGACGCCGTGCAATGCGAGCGAGCCAGCGTCTCCGCGCCAGAACTGGCCTTGGCGGAACCCTTCGCGGTGGCGCTGCACGCGGTGTCCCGCGCGGGCTCTCTTCTCGGGCGGCGCGTTCTCGTCACGGGCTGCGGGCCGATCGGGGCGTTGGTCGTGGCGGCGGCGCGGCGCGCGGGCGCCGGAGAGATCATCGTGACAGACGTCGTCGACGAACCCCTCGCGATCGCGCTGCGCCTTGGCGCCGACCGTGCCGTCAACACCTTCGCCGAACCCGATGCTCTTGCGGCCTATGGGGCCGAGAAGGGTTCGGTGGGTGTCATGTTCGAGTGTTCGGGCAACGAGCGCGCGCTCCGGCTGGGGCTGGACCTTCTTCAGCCGCGTGGCACGCTCGTCCAGCTCGGCCTCGGCGGCGATGTGGCGCTGCCGCAGAACATCGTCGTGGCCAAGGAACTGGCGATCGTCGGTTCGTTCCGCTTCCACGCGGAGTTCGCCCTGGCGGTGCAGCTCATCGACAAGGGCCGGGTGGACCTGAAGCCGATGCTGACGGGCTCTTATGGGATCGAGAACCTTCAGCAGGCCTTCGAGGCCGCGGGCGATCGGCGGAGATCGATGAAGGTGCAGCTCGCCTTCTGAGGTTCAGCCGGACAGGACGACTTTTTCCCGCTTTCGCGCCGTGGAGCCGTCGAGGGACGAGGTTGCCGGCAGGCCGATCAGATGGCGGAAATAGGCGATGGTGCGCCCGAGTCCCTCCTCGAGCGCGACCTTGGGTTCCCAGCCGAGCTCCGCCTTGGCGCGGGTGAGGTCGGGTTTGCGCTGGCGCGGATCGTCTTGGGGGAGAGGTTTAAAGACGATCCGGGACGTCGACCCGGTCTGCTCGATCACGGCCTCGGCCAGTTGCAGGATCGTAAACTCCCCCTGATTGCCGAGGTTGATCGGGCCGGTGACCTCGTGCGGCGTCGCCATCAGCCGCTGCAACCCGTCGACGAGGTCGTCGACGAAGCAGAAGGACCGCGTCTGGCTTCCGTCGCCGTAGATCGTGATGTCTTCGCGGCGGAGCGCCTGGACGACGAAATTCGAGACCACGCGGCCGTCATGCGGATGCATGCGCGGACCGTAGGTGTTGAAGATGCGCGCCACCTTGACGCCGAGCAGGTGTTGGCGGCGATAGTCGAAGAACAGCGTTTCAGCGCAGCGCTTCCCCTCGTCGTAACAGGAGCGGGGCCCGATCGGGTTGACATTGCCCCAGTAGCTTTCCGGCTGCGGATGCACCGTCGGGTCGCCGTAGCATTCCGAGGTCGAGGCCTGCAGCACCTTGGCCTTCACGCGCTTGGCGAGGCCCAGCATGTTGATGGCCCCGAGCACGCTGGTCTTTGTGGTCTGAACAGGATCGGATTGATAGTGGATGGGGGATGCCGGGCAGGCCAGGTTATAGATCTGGTCGACTTCGACGTAGAGCGGAAAACAGACGTCGTGCCGGATCAGCTCGAAGCGGGGATTTGGCAGGAGGTGATGGATGTTGCGCCTCGAGCCCGTGTAGAAGTTGTCGACGCACAGAACCTCGTCGCCGCCTTCGAGTATCTTTTCGCAAAGGTGAGAGCCGATGAATCCGGCTCCGCCGGTGACCAGCACGCGTTGATCGGTCAAAAGCTTCTCCCAAAACGTCGGGCGCCGAACGACATCCGACCGTCATGACGACGCCACGGTCGGGCCGCGAGGCGCACCCCATGACCGACCATAGGCACCGGCGATGGAAGCGCAACGTTCAACTTAGATCCATAGTGCCGGCGCGGTCCGTCACAGCAGAGCCTCGACGGCCGCCGCGACTGCGCGACCGAGCGCCGCATGCTGATCGCGCCCCAAATGGATGCCATCGAGGGGATCGGAGCTGATCAAGGGTCCCGCATCCAGCAGGGGCACGTCGATCCTCTCCGCCATGGTGGCGAAACACGCCCCGAACCGTGCCGACTTCCCTGCCCCACCCTGAAAGAAACCGGCCAGGCACCCGGTTTCGAGGATGACGGGCGGCACGACGACGAGCACCTTCGGCGGTGAGCCGCCCGGTCCGGCCTGGCTGGCCCGTACCGTTCTGACCAGGACCTCGACCGAAGACGCGATGTCTTCGGGCGTCACGGCGAACCTCGCCTTGAGGTCGTTGGTGCCGAGCATGATGACGACGACTTCGATCGGCCGATGGCTTTCGAGGACGACCGGCAAGGCGGCAAGCCCGTTCTTGTGCCGACCTTCGATCGGATCGTCGTGTACGGTGGTCCGGCCCGGCAGGCATTCCTCGATCAGCTCCAGATCGGGCCCGACGCGGTCTGGGCCGACGAGGTCGGCCAGCATCACGCCCGGCCAGCGTTCGCCGGGTGCGAAACGCGCCCAGTCGTCGAGCCCGGCCATGGCGGGTGTGCCGTAGCTGTTTGAGTCGCCGAAGACCACGATCGTCGTCATTCCGATATCCTTGAAGGGGTGAGGGAGGTGGCACCGATTGGCACAGGCCGATGGCGAAGCCCTGTCGTTCGAGCCTCTGTGGCGAATGAAAAGCCATCGAGGCGATATCATCAAGGTCGGCAAGCCTGCCATTGCGATCGTCAGTCTGAATGCGGGGGATCGTGTCAAAGAGGCCGTTCGCGCGGCATCGTCGAGCGGGCAATCTGGGTTGCAGGGCAGGAGCTGAAGTGGCTGCTCAGAGAGCCGTGGCGCTGCCGTCGAGGTGCTGCCAAGGGGCGTCCGAGCATCGGCCTGCTTTGAACGGTGAAACAATCTTTCATCGAATTTTGACGACTCGGCTTGAATGTCATCCCCCGTATCAACGCGGATTTGACATGAGCACGTTGACCGCTGCCCCTGACATCTTTGATCAGCCCGCCAGACCGAGGGCGCTCGTCGACTTCATCCGGCGATCCGTGATCCTCAAGCTGATCGTGCCGACATGCATCGTCGTCGGCATGGTTCTGATCGCGATCAGCCTCTACACCCCCAAAGCCGTGGTCGACGCAGCTCTCGAAGAGGCTGTGACGAAGAGCCTGCAGACGGCCGACCAGTTAAAGGCCTTGAGAGCCTTCTACTCCGCGAATGTCGTGGCCAAGGCGGTGAAGGGCGGCGCCAAAGCCTCTCCGGGCTACAAGGACGACCCGTTGGCCATCCCTGTGCCGACGACCTTCCTGCTCGATGTCGCACAGGCCTTCAGCAACGATCAGATTTCCGTTGGCCTCGTGAGCCCTTTCCCATGGCCGATGCGCGCGGGTCGCGTGCTCGACGATTTCCAGCGCTACGCCTGGGATCAGATATCCCGCGATCCAAACGCGCGGATCGAGCGCCGTGAGATCCTGAACGGCCGCGAAGTGCTCCGGGTGGCGGTCGGCGACACGATGGATGCGAGCTGCGTCGCCTGCCACAACTCCAACCCGCAATCACCCAAGCGGGACTGGAAGGTAGGCGATGTCCGCGGCATCATCGAGATTGTCCGGCCCATCGATCAAATCACCCGTGGCGCCCAGAAGCTTTCGACAAGGCTCGTCGTCGGCGTTGCCCTTGCAGGCCTGATCTTGTCGGTAGCGCTTTTGAGCATGGGTCTTCGTCTCGTTCGGCCGATGCGCGACCTTGCCGCTGTCATCCACCTCATCGCGGCAGGACGTTTGCGCGAGAGCGTACCCCATACGTCACGTGGTGACGAACTCGGTACGGTGGCTCGGGCCCTGACGCATCTCCAGGAGCAGACGAGCGAGCGCCTGCGCGCGGAGGCGCAGATCAACCATATGGCCCACCATGACAGCCTCTCCGGCTTGCCGAACCGCGTGCTGTTTGGCGAGGAACTCGCGCGAGCCCTGGAGGCGCGTGAGCCCAGGGAGGCCGTCGCGGTCTTCTGCCTCGACCTCGACCGCTTCAAGGCAGTCAACGACACCCTCGGCCATCCGGTGGGAGACAGGCTGCTCAAGGCCGTGGCGGGCCGGCTCAGAACCTGTATGGGCGAAAAGGCGAGTGTGGCCAGGTTAGGCGGCGATGAGTTCGCGATCATCCAGACCAGCGATCGTCATCCTGTAGAGGCGACCATACTGGCCGAGCGGGTGATCGCGGAGCTGAGCGCCCCCTATGAGGTCGAAGGCTATCAGGTCACGGTCGGCGCCAGCGTCGGCATCGCCGTGGCGCCGATCGATGGCGAGAACGCGCACGACCTCCTCAAAAACGCTGACCTCGCACTCTACCGCGCCAAGGCGGAGGGCAGAGGTCTCTTTCGGTTCTTCGAGCCTGAAATGGACGCCAAGATGCAGGCACGACGCGAACTCGAGCTTGATCTGCGTCGCGCGCTGGTGAACGGCGAGTTCGAGTTGCACTATCAGCCTTTGATCTCCATCGAGGGCGGCGGCGTATGCGCCTTTGAAGCCCTGCTCCGCTGGCATCATCCTTCACGCGGGATGATCCCGCCGATCGAGTTCATTCCGTTGGCCGAGGAGGTAGGGGAGATCGAGGCCATAGGGGCATGGGTCCTCAGGACGGCTTGCCGCGAGGCCGCAGCTTGGCCCGCGCACGTCCGTGTCGCCGTCAACTTGTCACCTCTGCAGTTCCGCAGCGGATCTCTGGTTCTCCACGTCACGTCGGCGCTGGCGTCCTCGCACCTGCCGGCGGCCCGGCTCGAGCTCGAAATCACCGAAAGCCTGATGCTGCAAGAGACGGAGATCGTGCTTTCGACCCTACACCAAATCCGAGACCTCGGGGTTCACATCGCGCTCGACGACTTCGGCACAGGCTACTCGTCACTGAGCTACTTGCGAAAATTCCCCTTCGACAAGATCAAGATTGATCGCTCCTTCGTGCGCGACCTGTCGGACACAAGCGAGTCGATGGCCATCGTGCGGGCCGTGATAGGTCTCGGCTACGGGCTCGGCATGTCGACCACGGCGGAAGGCATCGAGACGGAAGAACAGCTCGAACGCTTGCGGCAGGAGGGCTGCATGGAGGCTCAAGGCTTCCTGATCAGCCCACCACGGCCTGCTTCCGCGATCGCCGCCATCATCAGCAGCCGCCCGAGCCCCGGAGCCGCAGCGGCGTGACCGGCCCCGAGACACCGGCAGAGTGGATCCGACGTGTCGTGACCGGCTGTCTGGTGTCGTGAAAATCGTGTCGCCCCGATCCTGCGACCGACACACTCTCGGCGTGATGCCACCCATCGATACAGCTTCCCGAGCCGTACGACGGGTCTCATTCTCCTGACGACGATCCTGCACCGATCCGTCGAGACACGGTGCATTTGTCTATACAAGTGACGTCTCGGCTCTTAAACCATGTCCCGACATGCGGTGCACCGAACGTCGCAACCGGCAGCGGGAGATTGCAGTGGACCCCAGGATCATCGTGCCCGGCTCGGTCCCGCTCGATCTCTGGCGGGATGTCTACTTCGGCGCGGATGCGGTCCTCGACGACAGCTGCCGGACGGGCGTAGAGGCCGCGGCGGCCGTGGTGGCGGCCATCGTGGCCAAGGGCGATCCGGTTTACGGCATCAACACGGGTTTCGGCAAACTCGCTTCCATCCGCATCGCCGGACCCGACCTCGCGGCCTTGCAGCGCAACATCGTGCTGTCGCATTGCGCCGGGGTCGGCGAGCCGCTGTCGTGGTCCGTCTCGCGCCTCGTTCTGGCATTGAAGATGGCGAGCCTTGCCCAGGGCGCCTCCGGGGTCCGCTGGGAGGTGGTCCGGCACCTCTCCGAATGCCTGGCCCGGAACCTCGTTCCCGTCATCCCCGGCCAGGGCTCCGTCGGCGCCTCCGGCGACCTGGCGCCCTTGTCGCATCTCACGGCCGCGCTGATCGGCGTCGGGGAGTTCTGGCACGAGGGCCGGCGCCGCCCCGCCGGCGAGGCGCTCGCGGCAGCCGGGCTCGTGCCGCTCGAACTCGGGCCCAAGGAGGGCCTGGCCCTGTTGAACGGCACCCAGGTCTCGACCGCGCTGGCCCTGGCCGGCCTGTTCGAAACCGAACGGGTGTTCCGGGCCGCTCTCGTCACGGGCGCACTGAGTGTCGACGCTGCCCGGGGCTCCGACGCCCCCTTCGATCCCCGCATCCAGGGTCTGCGCCGCCAACCGGGGCAGATCGAGGTTGCGGCCGCGTTGCGCACGCTCGTCGCCGGCAGCGCCATCCGGGCCTCGCACCTCATGGAGGACGACCGCGTGCAGGACCTATTGCCTGCGCTGCCAGCCGCAGGTGATGGGTGCGTGCCTCGATCTCATGCGCCAGGCCGGGGCGACGCTGGAACGCGAGGCCGACGGCGTCTCCGACAACCCGCTGGTCTTCGTCGACACCGGGGAAGTCCTGTCGGGCGGGAACTTCCACGCCGAACCGGTGGCCTTCGCGGCCGACATCGTCGCCCTGGCGATCTGCGAGATCGGCTCCATCGCCGAGCGGCGCATCACGATGCTGACCGATCCGGCCCTGTCGGGATTGCCGGCCTTCCTGACCCCGAGGCCGGGGCTGAACTCCGGATTCATGATCGCTCAGGTGACGGCCGCGGCCCTGGTATCGGAGAACAAGGGCCGGGCCATGCCGGCGAGCGTCGATTCCATTCCCACCTCGGCCAACCAGGAGGACCATGTGTCGATGGCGACCCACGGCGCCCGGCGGCTCTGCCCAATGGCGGCCAATGCGGCCAATGTCATCGGCATCGAGCTCCTGGCCGCCGCCCAGGGCTGCGACTTTCATGCGCCGCTCCTGTCGAGTCCCTTTCTCGAGAGCGCCCGCTCCTGCCTCAGGGCCGAGGTCCCGCGTCTCGAGAGCGATCGCTTCATGGCGGACGACATGGGGCGCGCCACCGCCATGGTGATGTCTGGGCGCCTGGTCGAGGCCGTCGGAGCGCCTCTGCCGATGCTGCACGCCGGGACTTCGCCTTGACGACGCCGCGCCTCGTGAGGTCGCGAGACCTCGTCCGCGTTCCCTGGAAGAACGGCGGTGGCACGACGGCCGAAGTCGCGGTCCACCCGCCCGGCGCCGCCTTGGACGGCTTCGACTGGCGCATCAGCATGGCGGACGTTGCGAGCGACGGCCCGTTCTCGCGCTTCCCGGGGATCGATCGAACGCTCGTGCTGGCCGAGGGCCGCGACTTGACGCTGACCCTCGAGGGCAGGTCGCACCGCCTGGCCGAACCCGGCGATCTGCTCGCTTTCCCGGGCGAGGCGGACACGGTGGCCACGCTCGGTCACGGCGCCATCCGCGACGTCAACATCATGTCGCGGCGTGGCCGCTTCGGCCATCGCGTCACACTGCTCTCGGCCGGCACGATTCGGTCGGACTGGGCTCGGGCGGCGGTCGTCGCGGTGGTGGCGCTGGAACCGGTGGTGGCGACCCTCGATGGGTCCGTATTCCGCCTCGAGACTCTCGACGTGGTGCTGATCGAAGCGGCGCCGGGCGACCTCGCGGTGGACGCGCGAACGATCCTCGTCGAGCTGCGACGCATGGCCTTCTAATCCCGACCCGACGGGCTCCGAACCCGGCGGGGACGAGTGGCGGCGCGTGCTCAGGGGCATCAATATTCGCCCGCTCCGCGTATTGATCCCCAGTCTGTCTTGAGGTCGTGACTGTGAGCCGCTATCGCAGAGGACGACCCCTTTCGCCGGCGACCGAGTGAGCGCACCATGAGCCTGCGTTTCGCCTACAACACCAACGGTACGACCTCGCACAGGCTCGACGACGCTCTGATGCTGATGGCCGAGATCGGCTACGGCGGGGTGGCCCTCACGTTGGACTACAACCATTTCGACCCGTTCGGGAAGGAGTGGGAAGCCGACGCCCGCCGATTGGCGCAGCGACTGCGGGGATTGAAGTTCGGCTCGGTCATCGAGACCGGAGCCCGCTACCTCCTCGATCCTCGGGCGAAGCACGAACCGACATTGGTGACGGCCGACCCGGCCGGGCGCGCGCGCCGCATCGCCTTCCTGCACCGGGCCATCGACATCGGCAGCCTGCTCGGGTCGGAGGCCGTCTCGTTCTGGGCGGGCGTGCCGAAGCCCGGCGTCGACCACGACGAGGCTTGGACCTGGATGCGGCAAGGGCTCGAACAGGTGGTGGGCTATGCGGGCCGCCGCGGCATCGTCGCGGCGCTGGAACCGGAGCCCGGCATGCTGGTCGAGACCGTCGACGATTATATCCGCCTGCAGTCGGACCTGCCGGGGCTCAAGCTGGCGCTCGATGCCGGCCATCTCCTCGTGACGGGCGAGCGCGATCCGGTCGAGACGGTCCTGGCCTTCAAGGACCACCTCGGCACCGTCACCATCGAGGATATGAAGCGGGGCGAACACGTCCACCTGCCGTTCGGCGAAGGCGACATGGCCATCCCGGCGCTCCTCGATGCGCTCGACGCGGTGGCGTTCAAGGGCCTCGTCTGCGTCGAGCTATCGCGCGACAGCCACCGGGCCGATCTCATGTTGCCGCAAGCCTTCAGCTATCTTCGACTTTGCCGCGAGAACGTTCGGACGGCGCCCTCACTGCGCGAAACCATCGGTAGAAGCGACGCGCTGGGGTGAGCTGATCGTGATGCGGACCCAGATCACCGCGCGTCTTTGCGGGTCGATAGAGTGCAGCGCAACGACTCTTCAAGCAGGCAGCAAGCACGATGAAAATGGACGCTCTCAGCAAGATCGCAATGAAGCATGGCGGAGACAAATTCGGTTCCCATGTCTACACTCCTATATACGATAATCTGTTTCGTGAAATCAGAAACGACAATCTCAAGATCTTGGAAATTGGCATTGGAGGCTATACGGACCCCAATGCTGGCGGAGCGAGTCTACTGACTTGGGCCGAATATTTCCCAAATTCGCTCATCATCGGAATGGATCTACAGGAAAAGAAAATTGCCGTACCGCATAACGTCAAGATCGTTCAATGCTCGCAAGTCGATTTCGACAAAATGCAGTCTATAAACGCGCAATACGGACCGTTCGATATCGTCATCGATGACGCTAGCCATATCAGCCCACTGACTCAACAAACTTTCCTGTATCAATATCCGAAAATAGCCGCCGCAGGCTTGTACATCATTGAGGACACCCAGACGTCGTTTCAAGCCGGACAGCACAGTGGAACCAAGACGATAGTCCACACGGCTTATGCCTTGAGCCTGGCGATGCAGTCACGCGAAGGCTTCGTGGCGACTGAAAACGAGACGTCTTTTCCAGAGGGAGTGATTCGGAATTTTCCGAATCACGGCAGTCTTCTCGCAGGGTTCGGCGACATCACCGAGTCCGTCAGTATCTACAGGAACCTGCTGGTTTTCAAACGGGGCGATAACTCCTATCCAACGAATGCTGGGTTGGATTTCAGCCATCATCTCGTCAAAGACGTCTATGAAGCGATGGAGCAAGGGTCATCACTCGCCCCTTATCCCACCGATGCTCTGGCTCGTATTGATATGAATATCTGGGCTGGGCGCATCGAGGAAGCGGCTAGACTTGCCATGGTCTATCTCGAGAAGTACCCCCGTGAGATACACCTGTTGCATCAGCTGAAATTCATGATGGGTTGGGCGAAGCGGGAAGACGAACTGAGGCAGATCCAGCATGCAATTCGCGATTGCGAGGGTGCAGTGGAGGCGCCGGTGTCGTGACAGGCCTCAGCTGATCCGGAATCCTCGCCTCGCTTGCGCCAGAGCCCGGCCGAGATCGTCGGCGAAGCGCTCCTTTGCATCCGGCCCCAGAAAGGACGCGACTTCGATCCGGTCACCCCGCGCCACGAGGTCGAGCCTCTGCATTCCGAACTCGACGTGTTCCTTACGCTCGAGTCGGACCCAAGAGGGGTTGAAGCGCCATTCCGCGCGCGACCCCTTCGGATCGACCTTGGCGAGGAGGAGTTCGAGCATCGTCACCTCCACGTCCTCGTAGGCGCGCGCGGCTCGAAAGTTGACCTTGAACGCGATATACACCCCGAGCACGTCGAGCCCCATGAAGCCCGCCACCGGCCACGCCCCCATGATCACGAAAGGCATCGTGGCAACGAAGCTCGCGGCCGCGACGCAGACGAGCAGCGTTCGGAACTGCGCCGCCGTCAACGAGCGATGCGGGTGAAGGCGCGTCGCGAACAAGACGGCCTCGGCGGGATCGGCATCAGACATGAGGCAATCTCCCTCGAAGGTTACCTATGTCGAAGCAGCGTAGGACATCGAAGCCCGATGGTGCAGAAAAAGATCTCCTCGGCGCGTCCGGGCCGCGGCGCCGGCACGCGACCCGTAGCCGCGGCCCTTCCGTCCGACGCCTCGGCGCCGAACTCCGACAGGCTTCGACTGGCCGAGGACGCGGGCAGGATCCTCGAAATCTTCGTGCGTCTGCGCGACGCGACCCCGGAGCCGAAGACGGAGCTCCTCTATGCCGACCCCTTCACGCTCCTCGTCGCCGTGGCGCTCTCGGCCCAGGCGACGGATGTCAGCGTCAACAAGGCGGCGGCGCCGCTCTTCGAGGTCGCCGGCACGCCTGAGGCGATGCTGGCGCTGGGCGAGGAGCGCCTCAAGGCCTTCATCAGGACGATCGGCCTCTACAACAGCAAGGCCAGGAACGTGATGGCGCTCTGCGACCTGCTGGTGCGACAGCATGGTGGCGTCGTTCCCCGCGAACGCACCCTCCTCGAGGCGCTGCCGGGCGTGGGGCGCAAGACCGCGAACGTCGTGCTGAACACCATCTGGCACGAGCCCGTCATCGCGGTCGACACACACGTGTTCAGGGTGGCGAACCGAATCCCGCTCGCGGTCGGCGCCACGCCTCTCGCGGTCGAACTCGGGCTCGAGGCCGTGGTGCCGGCGGAGTTCAAGCGTCATGCCCACCATTGGCTGATCCTGCACGGGCGCTACACCTGCACGGCCCGCAAGCCCGCCTGTGCCACCTGTGTGATTGTCGACCTCTGCAGCTGGCCCGACAAGACGGCCTAAACCGGCTGGACGTTCGGTCACAGCCCGCGCAGGAACGCGTCGTAGGACCGGCCCAGGCGATCGAGCTGCTCGAAGTGCGGGAAAGCACCCGTGTCGAGAACCGCGAGGGTCCAGTTGGGGCGGTCCTCGATCTGGCGTTCGTAGCGGTAATCGACGAAGTCGCCCCGAACGCCGTGAACGGTCCAGATCGGCAGGTCCAGCAAGCGATAGATGCGGGTCACGTCGTCGGCGAAGAGATAGCCCGCGAGGAAGGACCATACGGCATGTTGGGCCCCCGGCCGGTGGGCGGAGGCATGGCCGTAGGCGAGCAGGCCCTCGTCGATCCGCTTGGAGCCCCAGGTCTTGTTCAGGAAATAGCGCATGCTGGGCCGGCTGACCACGAGATCGAAGAGGGCCTGGCTCCAGAGCGGGACCGATATGGCGTCGAGTGCCAAGCGGTTGCCGCGATCGGACTGCGCCCGTCCCTCGCCCGCGAGCGAACTGTCGAAGCCCGTCGGGCTGATCAACCCGAGGCTGCGCAAGCTGCCTGGTCGTTCGATGGCGGTTCGGGCCAGGTACTCGCACGACAGAGACAACCCCATGTCATCGACCGGCGCACCCGGGTGGCGGGCGCGGATCGCCGCGATGGCGGCATGGAGGGCGTCCACCATCAGGCGGGGGGTGTAGATC
>CAXUOD010000019.1:0-30644 GCA_964252585.1 uncultured Lichenihabitans sp.
AGACGTCGTAGAGCCGCATGAGGCAGCGGCCGAGCGTGGACTTGCCGCAGCCCGATTCGCCCACGAGCCCGAGCGTTTCGCCCCGCTCGACGGTGAGCGACACGCCATCGACGGCGCGCAGGACCTGCACGCCGTTCGGGTGGAAACGGCCGCCGATCTTGAAATGCTTCGAAAGATTTTCGGCTTCGAGCAGGGGCGCGCCGGTCATGGCACGAGGCCTTCCGGCACGAGATAGCAGCTGATGTCCTGCAGCCCGCGCGTAAACAACGGCGGATCGACCCGGCAGGCCTCGTGTACGTGAGGGCATCGCGGGCCGAACGGGCAGCCCTCCGGCCGATTGGCGATCGAGGGCGGCGTGCCGGGGATCGCCGGCAGGCGCCGGGGTTTCGCGCCCGACATGGGCGGGATCGAGTCGAGCAGCCCGACCGTATAGGGATGCCCCGGCGTGGCGAAGACGTCGCGCTTCGCGCCGCGCTCCACGAGCTTTCCCGCATACATCACCATGACGCGGTCGGCGATCTCGGCCACGACGCCCATGTCGTGGGTGATGAAGATGATGGACGAACCGTGGTCACGCCTGAGTTGTTCGATCAGGCGCAGGATCTGGGCCTGGACGGTCACGTCGAGGGCCGTGGTCGGCTCGTCGGCGATGAGCAGCGAAGGGTTGCAGGAGAGCGCCATGGCGATCATGGCTCTCTGGCGCATCCCGCCAGACAACTGGTGCGGATAGCGGTCGACCTGCGTGGCGGGGTTGGGCATCCCCATCTCGGCCAGAAGGTCCACGGCACGGGCGCGGGCCTGCCGCCGCGTCAGTTTCATATGGGCGCGGATCTGCTCCTCGATCTGCCAGCCGATCGTGTAGACGGGCGTCATGGCGCTCATCGGATCCTGGAAGATCATGGCGATCTCGTCGCCGCGCACATGCCTCAGCGCGGCCCGGGACAGGCCGACGAGTTCCTGGCCCTTGTAGCGGATCGAGCCCGTCAGGATCGCGTTCGGGTCGTTGATCAGCCCCATGATGGCGAGCGACGTCAGCGACTTGCCGGAGCCCGATTCCCCCACCACGGACAGGATCTCGCCCTTGGGAATGACGAAGGAGATGTTCTCCACCGCCTTGAGCATGCCGCTCTCGGTGCGGAACGAGACGCTGAGATTGTCGACCTCGAGTAGCGTCTCCGAAGCGGTCCGATCAAGCACGGGCGAGCCTTACGCGCGGGTCGAGCGCCGCGTAGAGAAGGTCGACCACCGCATTGGCCGCCACGACGAAGAACGAGGCATACATGACGGTCGCCATGATGACCGGAAGGTCGAGGTTCTGCAGCGCGTTGAAGGTCAGGTAGCCGACGCCTTGCAGCCCGAAGACGACCTCGGTCAGGAGCGCGCCGCCGCCGACCAGGATGCCGAAATCGAGGCCGAACATCGACACGAAAGTGATGAGCGACGTGCGCAGCGCGTGCCGGAAGAGGACACGGCTCTCGGTGAGGCCTTTGGCCCGCGCGGTTCGGACGAAATCCTCCTGGTAGGATTCGATGAGGCTTGCGCGCAGGACGCGTCCGTAGAGCCCGATATAGAGGATCGCGAGGGTGAACCAGGGGATCACCAAGCCCTTGAACCAGCCGATCGGGTCCGAGGTCAACGCGGTATAGCCCAGGCCAGGCACCCAGGAGAAGGCCCAGGTGTCGTGGTAGCGGCTCTGGGTGATGAGGTTCGCGACTTCGCCGACCCAGAACACCGGCATGGAGATGCCGATCAGCCCGAGGATCATCAGCGCCCGATCGACGATCGTCCCGCGCCAGACTCCGGCGATGACGCCGATCGCGATCGACACCACGACCCAGACGACGGCCGCACCCAGGACCAGCGACAACGTCACCGGAACGGCCTGCAGGATCGACGGGATGACCCTCTGGCCGCGGTTGACGAAGGAGGTGAGGTCTCCCGTGACGAAGAGGCGCTTCATCAAGAGCAGGTACTGGACCCACAGCGGCTGATCGAAGCCGAAGGCTTCGCGCACGGCCGCCAACACCTCGGGTGACGCGTTGCGGCCGGCGATCCGCGCGGCGGGGTCGGTGCCGGGGGTCGCGAAGAAGATGAGGAAGACCAGGATCGAGATCCCGGCCATGACGAAGGCCATCTGTCCGACGCGGCTCACCAGGACGCGGAGCATCAGGCCTTCCTGACGCGCAGCTTGGCGCGCGGATCGAGCGCATCGCGTACGCCATCCCCGAGAACGTTGAGGGCCAGCACCGTGAGCACGATGGCGATCCCCGGTGCGATCGCCACCATGGGCCGCGTATAGATCAGGCCCTGGCCGTCCTCGATGATGGTGCCCCAGGAAGCGGCCGGCGATTGCACGCCGATCGAGAGAAACGACAGTGCGCTTTCCGTGATCATATTGAGCGCCATCATCAGGGGCGCGAAAACGATCAGGGTCGTCATGACATTGGGCAGGATGTCGAGAACAAGGATGCGCCGGCGCGGCACGCCGAGCCCCACGGCGGCGAGGACGAACTCACTGCTCTTCAATTGCAACACCTGGCCGCGGATCGGCCGCGCCACGTAGGGGACGTAGACGATGCCGATGATGATGATCGGCAGGAGCAGGCTGTCGGACGCGATGGTGATCGGGCCGAGCACCAGGCCGTGGCCGATCGTGACGATGGAAAGCGAGATCGCCAGGAGATAGACCGGAAAGGCCCAGAGGATGTCGAGGAGGCGCGACAGGACCGCGTCGACGATGCCGCCGAAGAAGCCGGCCACGATGCCGACCAGCGCCGCGAAGACGAGGGTGATGAGCGTGGCGGCGCCTGCGATCAGCAGCGAATTCTGGCCGCCGTAGAGCATGCGGGCCATCACGTCGCGGCCCTGGCCGTCGGCGCCCAGCAGGTAGTGACCGGTCCAGGTCGGACCGATCGGCGTCGTTCCGAGGCCGAGGCCGTTCGTATCGGCCTGGATGACGTCGACGCTCTGGCCATCGACCGTCACCGAGCCGCTGAGGTTCGACGAGAACGGGTCGGTCTGCGAAACGTGTTTCGCGTAAAAAGGCGCCGCCAGGGTCAGCAGCACGATCGCCACCAGGCCCAGGAAAGCCGTGACGGCGGCACGATCCTGAAGCAGCTTGCGGAAGGCCGTGGCCCAGGGGCCACGACTCGTCATGACATTCGTGCGAGGGAGCGCCGTGTCGAGCGAACCCGGTTCGGCCGTCGCGAGGGTCAAAGGACGGCCCTCACTTCACCCAGGCTTGCGAGAACAGGAAGTGGATCTGGTCGGAGTAGAGGAAGTTGCCGACGGTGCTCGATACGAAGTCGACGCGCTTCGGCTGGAACAGCGAGGCCGCGGGAGCCTGGTCCGTCACTTCCTTGTCGACCTGCGCCCACATCTTGTCCGCCGCGGCCCGGTCCGTCACGGCGGTCATGTTCGCCTTCTTCATGTCGTCCTGGATCTTCTTGTCGCAGAAGCCAGAAATGTTGATCGATGAGTCCGAGCCCTCGTGGAAGGTGTCGCAGCTGAACAGCACGCCAAGGAAGTCCGACGGTGCCGGGTAGTCCTGGTACCAGTCGGAGACCGAGATCTGCACCTTGTTGCCGGTGTTCTGAATGAACGTGAACTGGATATTGTGCGACACCACTTTCAAGCTGGCGTCGTAGCCGAGGTCACGCAACAGGCTCTGCATGTAGGTGGCGATCGACTTCGGAATGGCCTTGTCGTCGCCGATCAGCGTCACCTGAGCACCCTTGGTCCCGGATTCCTCGATCAGCTGCTTGGCTTTGGCCATGTCGGGGGCGGTCCACTTGCTGCCCGCATTCTGCGTGAAGGGGCAGTAATCTTCGTGGCCCGGCATGCCGACCGGCAGTTGCTGGCACAGCGGGTTGGCAAGGTTGGGTCCGCCGAACAGCCCGACGAGCGCCTTGCGGTCGATCGCATAGGCGACGGCCTGCCGCGCCTTGATGTTGTTGAACGGCGGGATGTTCACGTTCATCGGCACGTAATAATAGGCCAGCAGCGTGTGGACGTGGACCTGCTTCGGGTACTTGCTGCCGAGCTCTCCCAGGCGGTCGGTCGGGGGGTCGTCGAAGGTCCAATCGGCCTGGGCGTTGGCCACGGCCGTGATGCCGGCCTGGTCGTCGAGGCCGAAATTGTAGTCCATGGCGTCGACATAGCCGTCGGGTTGCGCGTCCGCGCTGAACTCCTTGAAATAGGGGTTGCGGACGATCTTCATCCCGCGATCGGGATTGTAGCTCTGGATCATGTAAGGGCCGGTCCCGACCGCCGGCGTGGTGCCGAGATCCTTGGCCGGCGTGTCGGCCGGCACGATCGAAGCATGCACCGCCGAAAGCTTGTAGAAGAAATCCGCGTCCGGGTCGGTCAGGTGGAACGTGACGGTGCCGGCCTTGTCGTCGCCGATGACGCCATCCTTGAGCGAGCAGGTGGCGGCCTCCTTGAGGCAGGCGTCCGCCCCGACGATGCCGTTGTAGAAGGATCCCGCGGTCGGGCTCGAGACCTTGAAGATCCGCTCGAACGTGGCCACGACGTCGGCGGGCGTGACCTCCTTGCCGGTCGAGAACTTCACGCCCTTGCGAAGCTTGAACACATAGGTCTTGCCGCCATCCTGCGGCTCCGGGATCGCCTCGGCGAGGTCGGGCACGACGTCGTTCGAATCCTTGCCCTCGACCTTCTTGAACGTCACGAGCCCGTCGTTCGTGAGGTAGAGGAGCTGCCAGAACTCCGCCTCGTAGTTGATCTGCGGGTCGATCGTGCCGGCCGAGCCATGGGCGTTCAGCTTCAGCGTGCCGCCCCGGTGCTGCTTCATCATCTCGGCCCGGTCCGCAGCCGCCTGCGCACCCGATGTCGCCACGAGACCCAGCGCGATCGCGCTGCCGGCCAGCATTGTCTTCAATCGCATGGTCATTCCTTCAAAGGGTCGCGGTGGACCGAACTTCCCTGGCAATGTGCCTGCCCGTCAATCATGTTGCCCAAGGAAGCGACCAACGACGTCCATGCACAGGGCCCGTTCTTCGACGTGCGGCATATGCGACGAATGCTCGAACACCGTCCAGCGCACGTCGGGGATGAAATCCGCGAAGGGTTGAACCGTGGCCTGGGTCGCTTCGTCATAGCGCCCGGAGATCAGCAAGGTTGGTGCCACCACGCGTGGCAAACGATCGACGATGCTCCAGGACCGCAACGTGCCGACCACGTGGAACTCGTTCGGTCCGTTCATCGTGGCGTAGACGGTCGGGTCGCTGGCCATCGCCTCAAAGGTTCGCGTGACCTCTTCGGGCCAGGGATCGAGCCTGCAGACGTGGCGGGCGTAGAAGGCCCGGGTCGCCGTCTCGTATTCTGGATGGGCCGTCGACCCTGCGGCCTCGTGCCGCAAAAGGGCATCCTGGATCTCGGCCGGCAGATCAAGGCGAAGCCTGTTCGCCTCCGCGACCCAGAGCGCCATCGAGGCGGGCGAGTCCGCGATCACGAGCGACCGGAGGCCGGCGGGCCTGCGCACCGCATGTTCGGCGCCCAGCATGCCGCCCCAGGATTGCCCGATCAGGTGGTAGCGGTCGGTGATCCCGAGGTGGGACAGCAGGTTGTCGAGTTCCGCGAGGAAGAGGTCAACGGTCCAGAAGTCGGCACCGCGGTCGCGCAGGTGGGTGGAGCGGCCATTGCCGAGTTGGTCGTAGTGCACGACCGCGCGGCCGTCCCGCGCCAGATCCTTGAAACTGTCCACATAGTCGTGCGTGCAGCCGGGTCCACCATGCACGACGATGACCGGCGTGAGGGACGACGCGAGGTCGCCGGTCACGCGGTACCAGGTTTCGACGCCTCGGAACCCGGCCCGACCCTCGACGACGTTCATGGCGACTCCGTTCAAGACGCGAGCCGCGGCGCGGGTCCGCTCTCGCTAGAATCCCGATGGGCCGGTGAAGCTGCGCGGGGCAGGGCTCAGCACCGTGGTGGCGTCGTTTGCGATCTGGAGGACCGCGAGGCCGCGTTCGTTGGCGCCGTCCTGACGGAACCGGAAGACGCCGTCGGCTCCGTTGAATCCCGAACTGTTGGTCAGCGTGTCGCCCGAGAAGCGTTGGCCGGGCTGGCCGTGCGCCAGAGCCGCCACCAGCGACACGGCATCGTAGGACAATGTGGCAATCCGGGCCGGGTCGCTGCCGAATCTGGCCCGGTACCTTGCCGCGAAGCTGGCGTAGCCGGCGTTCTCCGGCGCCGCGAACCAGGCGCCCTGGAGTGGCGCAAGCTTCAGCACGCGCGGATCATTCCAGATGCCGGTGCCGAGGATTTGGAGTCTGTGGCTGTCGATGCCGTTGGCCGTCAGGGCCTGCGCGACGGCCCCCATGGCGTCGGCCTGTTCGGGGATGAACAGGGCGTCGATCCGGGGCAGGGCCGTCGCGATCCGGGCCGCGGCTTCGGCCGGCGCTCCGGGATCGTAGCGCTCGATGGCCTCGACGTGAACGCCGTGCCGGGACGCCGCCTGCTGGTACTCGGCCAGCGCGACATTGCCGTAGTCGTTGTTGGGGACCAGGGCGGCCAGGCTCTTCTTGCCCTGGCCGGCCGCATAATCGACGATCCGGTCGACATAGGTCTCGATCAGGAAGGACAGCAGGTAGACGCCGCGCGAGGCCGAAGCCGTATCGGTCGAAAAGCCGATCACGGGCTTGTCGGCTGCCTTGGCGATACCGGCCGCGACCCGTAGATCGGCCGCGAAGAGCGGGCCGAGGATCAGGTCGGCGCCATCGCCGAGCGCCGCCTGGGTGGCGTCGCGGGCGCCGTCCGGCGTCGAATGGTCGTCCTTGACCATGATGGTCAGGTCCGCGGTCCCGGCGTCCGCATAGGCGAGTTCAGCGGCGTTGCGCAGCGATTGTCCGATCGAGGAAGGCGCACCGCCCTGGCTCAGCGGCAGGATCAGTCCGACCTTGACCGGACCGTTGCCGATGGTGCCGCCCGATGCCGAACCGCCGAGCGGCCGGGACTGGACCGCCGTGGTCGGAGCCGACAAGGGGGTTTCCGCCGCCGCGACATGCGGCCTGTCATATCCCCCGAGTTGGCCGCAGCCGGCCAGAAGCGAGCCGAGAGCCAGGACCGAGAGGGTGGTGCTGATCGATCGTGACGGCACGCAACCTTACTCCCGCCGGCCCCTGCAGGGTCATCGCATACCAGCTTCTCGTCGCCGATGCCACGGGTGTCGTGGCCAAGAAGGAGCGCATTCCAAACGGGGCCGAAACATGACACACCCGCACCGAAGCCGGAGCATGCCATGGCGGCCGCGCGGCCGAAGCCGGACACGTTACGATGACCCTGGAGAGTGGCCACGAGGATCCGGATGGCGCGGCGGCGGCGCGGGAGCGTCGACGGGACCGCAGCTTCACGGCCCTTGGCGCGACCGTGGCGGCTCCTGTCGCGGGCCAAGGCCTGCACGTCGTGGCGACGCCGATCGGCAACCTCGGCGACATCACCCTGCGGGCCCTGGGGGTCCTCGCGGGCGCCGATGCCGTGCTGGCCGAGGACACCCGCGTCTCGCGCGTTCTCCTCTCCCATTACGGCATCGACACGCCGCTCCTGCCCTACCACGAGCACAATGCGGCTGCGATGCGCCCGCAGATCCTGGCGCGTCTCGAGCGGGGGGAGGCGCTGGCCTTGATCTCCGACGCCGGCACGCCGCTCGTCTCGGACCCTGGCTACAAGCTCGTCGGCGATGTCGTGGCGGCCGGCCATCCGGTGACCGCCTTGCCGGGAGCCTCGGCCGTCATGGCGGCGCTGGTGCTGGGCGGGTTGCCGACCGACCGTTTCTTCTTCGAAGGCTTCCTGCCCGAAAGGAGTGGTGCGCGGCGGACCCGTCTCGCCGACCTCGCGGCCGTCCCCGCGACGCTGGTGTTTTTCGAATCCGCCCGGCGTCTCGCCGACGCCTTGGCCGATATCGCGGCCGTCCTCGGGCCCCGGCAGACCGCCGTAGCACGCGAGCTCACTAAGAAATTCGAGACCGTCCGACGCGGCACGGCGACCGCCCTCGCCGGGGTCTTCGCCGAAGAGGGACCGCCCCGGGGCGAGGTGGTGATCCTCGTCGACCGCCCGGATGCCGCGGCACCTGTCAGCGCCGAGACGCTCGACAGGAAGCTCACGACCGCGCTCGACCATCTCTCGGTCAAGGACGCGGCGGCCGTGGTGGCGGGCGAGACCGGCCTGCCGCGGCGCGAGGTCTACGGAAGGGCCGTGGCGCTCGCGGCCGGGCGCCGCGGGCGCGGGTGAGCAGACGTGGCACGCCCGCGGGGTGCGGTCGAGAGGCGGCGGGCCAACCGCGTGGGTCGCCGTGCCGAATGGATCGCGGCGGCGCTCCTGACCGTCAAGGGCTACCGCATCCTGGTCCGCGGCTTCACGGTCGTCGGCGGCGAGATCGACCTCGTGGTCCGGCGCGGCTCCACTGTCGCGTTCGTGGAGGTGAAGGCCCGCCCCGGTCGCGAGGAGGCGCTGCTCGCCGTGACCGAGACGAAACGCCGGCGGATCTCACGCGCGGCAGCCGTCTGGCTGACCCGCAATCCCTGGGCGACGTCGCTCGTGCATCGCGGCGACGCCGTCCTGGTGGTCCCGGGACACTGGCCCCGGCACGTGCCCGACGCCTTCCCGGTCACGATCGGCTGGTAGCGGGTCAGAAGGCCAGCTTCGCTCCGACCACCGCCAGGGTTCCGGCCAGCACCGGACGCAGGATCCGATCCGGGATCCGGGCCGCGACCTGGCTGCCGATGGCAATGCCGGGCAGGGAGCCGATCAGCAGCGAAGTGAGCAACGACCAGTCGACCGACCCGATGTACCAATGCCCTGCGCCCGCCAGCAGCGTCAGCGGCACGGCATGCGCGATATCCGAGCCGACGATGCGGACCGTCGGCAGGCGCGGATAGAGGACGAGGAGAACCGTTACGCCGATCGCGCCGGCCCCCACCGAAGTCATGGTCACCATGACGCCGAGAAAGGCCCCGAGACCCACCGTCAGCCATTTCGTCTGCCGGTCCGTGAGCTTGTCGGTCCGGGCGGCAAGGCGGGCGAGCAGCCAGCGGCGAGCCACCAGGGTCACGGCCGTCAACATCAGGGCGAGGCCCAGGACGGTGTTGATGGCCGATGCGGCGTTGGGGCTGTTCCGGCCGATGTAGGAGAGGGCCAGGATCGTCAGGGCGGCGCCGGGCAGGCTGCCCGACGCGAGGCGCCGCGTGATCTGCCAATCGATCGTGCGGTTGAAGCCATGAATGAGGGTGCCGCCGCTTTTCGTCAGGCCCGCATAGAGAAGGTCGGTCCCGACCGCCGTCGCCGGATGGAAACCGAACAGGAGAACGAGCAGGGGGGTCATCAAGGACCCGCCGCCGACACCGGTCATTCCGACCAGCATGCCCACTGCGAAGCCAGAAGCGGAGTACAGCCAGTTGATCGTGTTGAGCCAAGCCATGATCGCCTCCTGCGGTCGGCAGGCCTCATCGAGGACGCCCGAGCTTACAGCCCAGGGGTAACGTCAACAAGAAGGCCGAACCGGCGTCGGTTCCAACGTCCCGAACCAATGTCTATAACGTGAGTAGACGAGCCAGTGCCCCAGGACAAGCCGCATCCATTCCGGGGTCGAGTGGCGAAGGAACTCGTGACGATCGAAGGCGGTAGGATGGGTTCCGACGACCCAGGAGTTCAGCCGTGGCCAACCCATCGAAGCCATCCGTCATCGTGTTCGACGTCAACGAGACGTTGCTCGACATCGAGACCCTGGAGCCGTTGTTCGTTCGCCTGTTCGGCGATGGGAGGACCATGCGGGACTGGTACGCGCAGCTCGTCCTCAATTCGGAAGCTCTGACCCTGGCCGGATCCTACTCGCCTTTTTCCGAACTCGGCGGTGCCGTTCTGCGGATGATGGGCGAGATCCGGGCGAAGCCGGTGCAGGACGACGATGTCGCCGAACTCCGCGATCTCACGCTCGGCATGCCGGCCCACCGCGACGTGCTCGACGCCCTCCAGCGACTCGCGGATGCCGGGTTCCGGCTCGTCACGCTGAGCAATTCCGCTCCGGACCCGAATGCAAGCCCGCTCGCGCGGACCGGCATCGCGGCCATGCTCGAACGCCAGTTCAGCGTCGACGCGGTGCGCCGGTTCAAGCCGGCACCGGAGACCTATCGTTCTGTCGCGGACGGGCTCGGGGTGCCCACGTCGGCCCTGTGCATGGTGGCGGCCCACAGCTGGGACACGCTCGGCGCCCAGGCGGTCGGGTGCTCGGCCGCTCTGGTCAGGCGGACCGGCAACGCCGCCCTGCCGCTCCCCGGCCTGACGCAGCCCGACATCGTCGAAGATGACATGAGCCGGATCGCCGGGGCGATCATAGGGCGCTGGGGGCGAACCTGACGTCAGTTGCGGCGCCTGCCCGTGACCTCGATCTCGATCTTCATGCGCGGGTCGGCCAGGCCGGCCACCAGCATGGTGGCGGCGGGCGCAACGGCGCCGAAGGCATCGCGCAGCAACGGCCAGCACGGCTCGAAATCCGCCCGGTCGGGAAGGAGGTAGTGGACCCGCACGGTGTCGGCGAGCGAGAAACCGGCCTCTTCCATGGCGACCGTGATGTTGCGGAGGCATTGGCGGCATTGCTCGACGACGTCGTCCGATATCGTGCCGGCCGCGTAGTCGAACCCCGTGGTGCCGGACACGAAGATCCACTCGCCGTCCACCACGGCGCGCGCATAGCCGATATCGCGTTCGAAGCTCGAACCCGAGGTGATGGAGCGTCGTGCCATCGATGCCGCCCTTTGCCTCAGTAGCCCAGCGCCATGCCGTCCTTGCGGTGGTCTGAGGCTCCCATCAGGGCGCCCCGCGCCTCGTCGATCATGATGGCTTGGCAGCCGCCGATCGGCACGGTCTGGATCTCGACCGCGTGCCCGCGTCGCTCGAGCTCGACGACGGTCTGCGGCGACACGGTCGGCTCGATCTGCAGCACGCCGCCCGTCGCGAAGCTCCGGGGAGCGTCCGATGCCGCCTGGACGTCGAGCCCTCGGTCGAAGACGTTGGACAGGAAACTGACGTGGCCCGTCGCCTGGTAATGCCCGCCCATCACGCCGAACGGCATCACGGCCCTGCCGTTCTTCGTCACCATGCCCGGGATGATCGTGTGGAGGGGCCGCTTGCCCGGCGCGATGCTGTTCGGATGGCCGGGCGAGAAGCGGAACGACAGGCCGCGGTTGTGCAGCAGCACGCCGCACCCCGGCACGTAGAGGCCACTGCCGAAACTGTTGAAGATCGAATTGATGAACGAGACGGTGTTGCGATCGCGATCCACCACGGACAGGCAGACCGTGTCCTTGTGGGCGACGTCGTTCCAGAAGAGGGGAGGCTGCGCCCGCTGCGGAACGATATGGGCCAGGATGCGCCGGGTCCAGTCGTCCGAAAGGAAGTGCGCGACCGCCACATCGGCGTGCAGCGGATCGGCCAGATAGGCGTCGCGGGCGTGGTAAGCCGCCTTGGTGATCTCGGCGAGGAGATGAATGCGGTCCGCCTCCTGGCCAGATCCGAGGTCGAGGCGTTCGGCGAGCCGCAGCATCATCAGGGCGATGAGCCCCTGACCGTTGGGTGGGCATTCATAGACATCGTGGTCGCGGAACGACGTGTGGATCGGAGCCTCGGGCGTGGCGCGCTGCCGGTCGAAGTCCTCCATCGTATGACGCCCGCCGAGCCCTTGGAGCTTCGCCACGATCTCCTCGGCGACCGCTCCGTCGTAGAAGGCCCGCCGGCCACCCCGCCCGATCGCCCGGAGCGTCCTGGCGAGAGCCGGCATGCGGTAGAGCTCGCCCTCGGCGGGCGGGCGACCGCCCGCCAGGTAGGCGGCCCGCGCGTCCGCATCGCCTTCGAGGCGAGCCCGGTTGTCGTTCCAATCGGCGGCGACCCGCGGCGTCACCCTGAAGCCCTCTTCAGCAGCCTCGATGGCCGGAGCCAGCAAGGCTTCCAGCGGCTTCTTGCCGTAGGCCTCGTTGAGATGGCACCAGGCATCGACGCAGCCCGGCACCGTAACCGCATGGGGCGAGGTCGGCTGCACGGTTGCGAGCCCGTGTTCGGAGAACCATTCGGCCGTGACTCCCGCCGGCGCCCGGCCGGATCCGTTGAGCGCCACCGGCAGGCCTCCGGCGGGCGCGTAGAGCACGAAACAGTCGCCGCCGATGCCGGTCATGGCGGGCTCGACGACGCATTGCACGGCAACCGCTGCAAGAGCCGCATCCATGGCGTTGCCGCCGCTCTTGAGGACGTCGATCGCCGTCAGGGTCGAGAGCGGATGCGACGTCGCCGCCATGCCGTGTTCGGCGATGGCGAGCGAGCGGCCGGGCACGTTGAAGTCACGCAAGGGCAGGGGTTCCCGAAATGTGGAAGTTGGCCGCGAGTTTAGGTCCGGGGGCGCCCTTGTCCAGGTCATCACCGCAAACGCGTTTCCGAGATCCGTTTCACGTCCTTGAGCGACAATCCGCCGAGTGACTGGGGGGAACCGCTCGACGCCTGCCGTCGTGCTCCGATCGACGATGCGGCCCAGCGGATCTTTGGCAATTCGGAGATCTGGCCAAGACGCCGCTACCTGCTTCGACACCGAAGGCGAGATAGGGCCCTCGACACCTGGCTCGAGTTCGATCGAGCCACGGCACACCGACGCCTCACCCCTCCGCCTCCCGATCCAGCAAAGTTTGCTTGCGTTCCACCCCCCAGCGGTAGCCCGACAGGTCGCCGCCGGTGCGCACGACGCGATGGCAGGGGATCGCCACCGCGAGGGCGTTGGCCGCGCAGGCCCCGGCGACGGCCCGCACGGCTTTCGGCGAACCGATCCGTCGCGCGACCTCGGCGTAGCTCGACGTCTTCCCGGCCGGGATCTCCCGCAAGGCTCGCCACACGCGCTCCTGGAACGCGGTGCCGCGGATGTCGAGGGGGAGGTCAAGACCCAACCGAGGACTCTCGACGAAGCCGACCACGCGGGCCACAAGGCCCTCGAAATCGGCGTCCCCGCCAACGAGATCGGCCGCCGGGAAGCGGTCCTGCAGATCCTCGACCAACAGGTGAGGATCGACTCCAAAGGTGATGGCCGCAATGCCCTTTTCGGTCGCTGCGACCAGGATCGAGCCGAGCGAGCAGAGACCGGTCGCGAACCGGATGGTCTCGCCGATGCCGCCGCGCCGCCGTGCCGAGGGCGTCATCCCGAGCCGCTCGACGGCGGACGCGTAAAAGCGGCCGCTCGACGCGAACCCGCCGTCGTAGATGGCGTCCGTGACGGTCGCGGTCTCCGCAAGGGCAGCCGCGGTCCGCGCCGCGCGCCGGGCCGCCGCATAGGCCTTCGGGGTGACGCCGAGCCTGTCCTTGAACAGGCGGTGGAAGTGGAACCGGCTCAGGCCCGCGACCTTCGAGAGCGCCTCGAGGTCGGGCTCCTCCTCGGCGGAGTCGATGAGCCGGCAGGCGCGGTCGATCGAGGCGGCGTGCCGCCGGTGCTGGCTTTCGCCATCGGGGCGGCAGCGCAGGCAGGCCCGGAAGCCCGCGGCTTCGGCGGCGGCCGGCGAGGCGTGGAACGCGACGTTCTCGCGGCGCGCCGGCCGGGCCGGGCAGGAGGGGCGGCAATAGACTCCCGTGGTTCGCACCGAGTAGACGAAACGGCCGTCGAAGGCGCGGTCGCGGCACGCGAGGGCCGCCCAGCGGTCGTCGTCGCTGTCGGAGGCGAGGGTCGGGTCGGCGTGGAGGATGGCGTTCATGGCGGGATCTCCCAAACTCATGCCGTTCGGTGTAGACCGGCTTGCATCCCGAGCCACTCCGGCCCTTGCGGTCGAATTCGGTCTGTATAGATGTCGGTGACATGACGGGTCGTCCCGTTCCGACCTTCAGGTTTCGCCGCCGACCTGTTATCCGGTTCGGCAGGGCGTGGGTGAGACGCAATGGCGAGGAGACGGTGATGATCAGACTGTCGAACGGCCACGGCCTCGACCATGTGGTGTCGAGCGGTTCGCTTGCCTATGACGGCAAGGGCTGGCCGTGGGAACGGCCGATGGTCGATATAGGCCTGATCCGCCCCGATCTCTTCACCGTTGTCCTGAAGACCCTCACGCGATCCCCGCGCGAGGGCAATCTGCGCTGGCACAGACCCTGGTCCTGCGTGGCACTGGTGCCGGGTGGCGCCGTCAACAAGGTGGGGCTCACCAATCCGGGGATCGACTGGTGGTGCCGCGACGTCGGCCCGAAACTCGACTTCGAGCGTTTGCGGATCGTGGCCTCGATCTTCGGCGACGATGCCGATCTCGCGGCCATGGCCGAGATGCTGAACGGCTTCGGGCTCAGTGGTTTGGAGGTCAACCCGTCCTGCCCCAACACCGGCCATGCGTTGCAGACCGCCGAGACCGTGGTGCGCGGCGTCAGGGCCGTGAAGGCCGTGTCGCGCCACCCCATCATCGTCAAGGTCTCGACGAGCCAGGACTACCTCGCGATCGCCCGCGGCCTCAAGGGCGTCGCGGAGGCGGTGGCATTGAACAGCGTTCCCTGGGAGCAGGTCTACCCCGACGGGCGCAGCCCGCTCTGGCGGCTCGAACGCCGGGTCGGCGGCGGCGGCGGCGGCGTCTCGGGCCGTCCGGCCCAGGCGCTGAACTGGCGGGCCGTGCGCGAGATCGCGGCCGATGGTGCCTTGCCGGTCATCGCGCCCGGGATCATGGATTTCGACGACCTCGACCGCGTTCGGGCGCTCGGTGCCCGCGCTTTCGGCTATGGTGCGATCCATCTTCGCACCCCCTGGAAGCCGACCGCCATCGTCAAGCGCGATCTCGCCCGCAGGGCAGGCGCAGCCGAGCCCGAGCGTCGGGCCGCGTGACCATGGCGTCCCGGACCGTGACGCTCCGCGCGCCCGACAATTGGCACGCGCACTTCCGGGAGGGAGCGATGCTCGACTTCCTGGTGCCGGTGTTCCTCGCGGCGGGATGGCGACGTCGGATCGTGGCCGAGCCCAACATCACGCCGCCCGTGCTCACGGGCGAGCGGGCGCTCTGGTATCGCGACCTCATCCTCGACCGCGCCCGCGCCCACGACCCGGCCACGAGCGTCGAGCCCGTCATGACGATCCAGATCACGGAGCAGACGACCGGCGAGACGGTGCGTGACGCCTTTGCCCAGGGTGTGCGGATCGGCAAGGTCTATCCTTTCATGGTGACGACCCACTCCGGCAACGGCGTGCAGGACTACGACAGGATCCATCCGGCCCTGGCGGCCGCCGAGGACGTCGGTCTCACTGTGCAGTTCCACGGCGAGCATCCGGACGATGCGATCGAAGGGCTGAAGAAGGAGGAGGGCTTCCTGTCGATCCTCGAACGCATCCGGGCGCGGTTTCCCCGGCTGAAGCTCACCATGGAGCACATCACGAGCCGGGCGGCGGTGGATTGGGTGAAGCGGCAGGGCGACGGCGTCGGGGCCAGCATCACGGTGCACCATCTTTTCACGACGGTCGACGACGTGCTCGGCTATTCAAAGGCAAGCGGCGGGCTGATGCGGGTGCATTGCGGCTGCAAGCCTCAGCCGAAATGGCGTGACGACCGGGCCGCCCTGCGCGACGTCATCCTCGACGGCCATCCCCGGTTCTTCTACGGCGGGGACGATGCGGCCCACTTGCGGCACCGCAAGGAGAGCGACGGTGCGGCCTGCGGCGTGTGGAACACGCTGGCCGCCCTGCCGCTGCTGGTCGACCTCTTCGATCGCGAAGGCAGGCTCGATCGGCTCGACCCGTTCCTGTCGGAATTCGGCGCATCGTTCTACGGATTTCCGCTCAATCGCGAGAGCGTGAGCCTGGTGGCCGAGCCGTGGCGCATGCCGGCCGAGGTCGAGGTGCCGGGGCTCGGCGATACGGTGGTGCCGATGTGCGCCGGCGAGACCATGGCGTGGCGGGTGCTGCCGTGAGCAGTCACTTGAGGACGTTTCGAGACCTCCTCGAAGCGCGATGGGACCGGGGGTTGTTCGTTTCTGTCGGGCTCGATCCCGTCTGGGAGAAACTTCCCGTCGACATCACGGCCAAGGCGGGCTTCGACCAAGGCTCACTGACCCGCGCGCCTCAGGTCGCGAGGTTCTGCACCGCCATCGTCGACACGACGGCGGATCTCGCCTGCGCGTTCAAGCCCAACGCGGCCTTCTTCGAAGCTCTCGGAGCGCCGGGCGCCGAAGCCCTATCGGCCGTGATGCGGCACATCCGTACTGTGGCGCCCGAGGTTCCGGTGATCTACGACGCCAAGCGCGGCGACATCGGTTCGACCAACCAGGGCTATGCCGACCACGCCTTCGACGAACTCCGCGCCGACGCCATCACGGTCCACCCCTACCTCGGTCGAGAGGCGCTGGACCCGTTCCTCCGGCGCCGCGACAAGGGCACGATCGTCCTCGTCAGAACCTCCAACCCCGGTGGCGGCGAGTTCCAAGACCTGATGGTGGACGGCGAACCCCTCTACCGCGTCGTGGCGCGTCGTGTCGCCGAAGTCTGGAACGACAACAACAACTGCGCCGTCGTGGTCGGCGCCACTTACCCGGACGAACTCGCCGAGGTCCGTCGCATCGTGGGCACCATGCCGATCCTGATCCCCGGCATCGGGGCGCAGGGCGGCGACCTGCGCCGCACCGTCGAGGCCGGGCGCGACACGCGAGGTCGTGGGATGATCATCGGTTCGTCGCGGGGCATCATCTACGCGTCGAAAGGCGACGATTTCGCCGAAGCGGCGCGGCAGGAAGTGCTTCGCCTGAACCGCGAGATCGACAGCTACAGGTGAGGGACGCATGGCGGCTTTGGACGACATTCCCGAAGGTGCCGCACCGCTGGACCTGATGCGGCGCGCGGGCGCCTTCTACGAATGCCCGAAGGATGCGGCGGGCCGGCGCCTCGGGCCACTCGTCGGCTATGCCGGGCGCGACGCCACGGGCCGACAATATGTCGGCGACATTTATGTGAACTTCGCCAGGGCCGAGAGCCGGCCGCGCCTGCTCGCCGTCTTTTCCCACCGGCTTCGAACGCTTGTGCAGGAGCAGGGGATCGATATCGCGGGCGTCACGGGGTTCTGCGGGGCCCCGGAGGGCGGCAAGGCGTTCGCATATCAGCTGGCCCTCGATCTGGGCCGAAGCTACATCTACCCCGAGAAGACGATCACGGGTGCTGCGACGGCAGGCTCTCGCGAGACGTCCGAGCTGGTGTTCAGCCGGCACGAACCCGAGCCCGGCCAGAGCTGGTTCATCGTCGAGGACGTCTGCAATAATTTCAGCACCACCGCGAAGCTCGTGTCGCTGATCGAGAGCCATGGCGCCAGCGTGGCTGGCATCCTGTGCTTCCTCAACAGATCGTCCGGCATCGACGCTTGGTTCGAGGCGCAGCCCGGGCAGGCGTTGCCGGTCGTGGCCGTGGTTCGCAAGCCGTTCGAGCAATATGCGCAGCACGATGTCGCGGTGGCGGAGGACATCGCGCGGTCTAACGTGGTCTGGAGTCCGAAGAAGGACTGGCCGCGGCTGGCCGCCGCCATGGACGGCGTTGCCTTCACGCTCGGCTGATGCTCGCGGAACGACCGCGCGACATTGTCCTACGGACCCTCCGCATGGCAGATGAGCGGGCCGTCGATCAGCCGCGAGGATCAGCCATGTCGCTCAAGGGACAATCCATCCTCGAAGCCCAGATCTTCACGCCCGACATCTTCGCCGAACTGGCCGATCGAACGACCTGGCTGCTCGAACGCAGACCCGAGCCGATCTTCCGCGACGAGGTCGTCGTGATGCTGTTCTATCAGCCCTCCACCCGCACCCGCATGTCGTTCCAGCTCGCGGCCATCCGGCTCGGCGCCCAGGTGATCTATACGGAGGACGCGGGCAAGTTCTCCTCCGCGGCCAAGGGCGAGGTGCTGGAAGACACGTCCCGCGTCGTCGCGGGGTACCGGCCGAAGGCCCTGGTGTTGCGCCACCACGACGAGGATGCGCCTTTCGTAGTCCATCGCAACATGGAGCGGCTCGGCTTCCACGTGCCGGTGTTCAACGCGGGCTCGGGTGCCGAACAGCATCCGACCCAGGCGGTGCTCGACCTTTATGCGATCAAGCGCGAACTCGGCCGGACCGACGACGTCGAGATCGCCTTTGTCGGCGATTGCCGCTTCAGCCGCACCGTGCGGTCGCTCGCCTATCTTCTGGCTCGTTGCCCCGGCGCCAGGATCCATTTCGTGTCGGTGCCCGAACTCCGCGTGCGCGAGGACATCCGCCACTACCTCGACCGGCACGGGGTTTCCTACACCGAGACCACGGCATGGGACGACCTCGTGCCGAAGGTCGACATCCTCTACATGACCCGCCCGCAGAAGGAATGGTTCACCGACGAGACGCTGTTCAACCAGGTCAAGGACCGGTTCGTGCTCGATCTCGGGACCGCGCGCCGCATGAAGCCGGAAGCCCGCATCCTTCATCCGCTGCCGCGCAACGACGAGATCGCGCTCGAGGTCGATGCCCTGCCGCAGGCCGCCTACTTCCGGCAGTCTGACTATGGGCCACCGTTACGGACGGCGCTGTTCCAGATGGTTTGCGGCTGACCTTCGGACCTCGAATCTGCTAGACGTCACGCTCCCGACGAGGCTGCGCAACCAAGGTGAACCATGACGGCCATCACCGCCCCGATGGACCCGCCGAGTTCGGCGAACCTACCCAGGATCGTGGTGATCGGCGCAGGCTTCGGTGGCTTGGCGCTGATCCGCGGCCTTACGGTCTCGCCGGCCTTCATCACGGTCATCGACAAGACCAATCACAACCTCTTCCAGCCTCTGCTGTACCAGGTCGCGACCGCGGCCTTGGCGCCGTCCGACATCGCGGTCCCGGTCCGCGGCGTGTTCACCGATATGAAACGGGTCGGCACCCTCATGGGGACCGCGACGGGCATCGACACGGTCCGCAAGGTCGTGCTGGTCGCCGATCTGCCGGATATCCCTTACGATTACCTGGTTCTCGCGACGGGCTCGGTCTATTCCTGGTTCGGCCATGACGAGTGGGCGAACCATGCCCATGTGCTGAAGACCTTGGACCAGGCCCTGGCGCTGCGCGGCAGCCTGCTCGCGGCGTTCGAATGGGCCGAGAGCCGAACGGACCCGGACGAGATCCGTAAGCTCCTGACCTTCGTCGTGGTGGGGGGCGGGCCGACCGGTGTCGAGATGGCGGGCGCCATCGCGGAACTCGCCCATTCGACATTGACCCGCGACTTCCGCCGGATCCAACCCTCCTGGGCGAGGATCGTGCTCTGCGAGGGCGGCCCGAACCTGCTCACGGGCTTTTCGCCGGAGCTGCAGGATTACGCCCGCCGGCATCTCGAAGCGCTTGGCGTCGAGGTGAAGACCAAGACCGAAGTCGAGACCGTCGACGGCGACGGCGTCGTGGCTGGAGGCGAACGCATTGCGTCTGCCAACGTGATCTGGGCCGCCGGCACCGCCGCGACCCCGGTGGCGGACTGGCTTGCCGCCGAGAAGGGAAAGGGGAACGGCATCAAGATCGGGCCGGATTGTTCCGTGCTCGGACACCCGGACATCTTCGCCGTCGGCGACTGCACCTATTGTGAGGACAGCGCAGGCCATCGCCTGCCGGGCGTGGCGACGGTGGCGAAACAGCAGGGCGCCTATGTGGCCGAAGTCCTGAAGGCCCGGATGGTCGGCCTCCCGCCGCCGCCTCCATTCGTGTTCCGCGACCAGGGGCAGCTCGCCATGGTGGGCCGTTCCGCTGCGGTCGCGGACCTCGGCCGCATCAAGATGACGGGCCTCATCGGCTGGATCCTGTGGAGTGTCGTCCACCTGTTCTTCCTGATCGGCGCTCGCAATCGCTTCGCGGTCTATCTGAACTGGGTCTGGGCGTGGCTGACCTACGGGCGCGGCGCCCGTCTGATCACCAGGGTCGACAGCCAGACGCGGGAAGGGCTCAGCCGTCTCGACCGGATGGCGCAACACCGCTCGGTGCTGCCGCCGCTCTGAAGCGGGCGGCGCCGGCTATTTGAACCCTGCCGCCACCAGGGGCGCGCTGCCCGGGATCGGCGCGGTCGGGCTCGTGGTGATTTCGGCGGCCGTCGCGGTCTTTACGGGCGGCGGGGACGGTACACGCGGGGCCTCGGGCGCCGCGACATGGGCTGCGACCCGTTGCGAGGGCGCTTTCGCGACGAGCGGCGCCGTCGCATCGTCCTCGGAAGCGGCCGGGGCCGCCGCTCTGGCCACCACCGGGGATTTCGGGGGATGGGACGCGGCTTTGGCGGTCGAACGATGGCGTGCGGGTGTCGGGGACGGCGCCGGCTTTGCCTCCGCGACCGAAACGGTCTTGGGGTGCTTTGGTCGGGCCTCCGCGGTCTTCGCCGCCGGTGCGGGTTTGGCGACCGCGACCTTGGGGGCGCTTGCAGCTGCGGGCTTGGGCTTGCGTGCTGCCGCGCTTCGCAAGTGTTTCGCACCGGCGCGGGAGCCCGCAGCGTCGGCGGGAGCGGGGGCCATGTGATCGGTCGCCAGGTAGCTCCTGAGCCTGCACAGCATGTCGCAGCTTTCGGCATCCTCCGCGAAGGCCTGTGGAGACATGGAAAGTGCCAGGCCGGCGATGCAGGCCGAAAGGAGAAAGCGCCTCATGACATGCCCGTTCATGCGTCCGGTTCACGACCGATCCCGATGAAGAGCCCGAAAGCGTTAACGTCCGGTGAAATGGCCATCGGACCGGCTCGGCGACAGGGACCCGGGAGGCGCTGGTCGGACGCGCTGCCTGGTTCCGTTAACCTGAGTTGCACCGCCTTGCCCAAAGAACTTGCAACTTGACCGTGGCTGTTTAACCTGTGGTGGTCGAGAACGACTAAGGGAGTACAAACTATGAAGATCCTTGCACCGATGGCGTTCGCCTGCTTGGCAGGCCTGTGCCTCATCGGCAGCGCCGAAGCCATGCCGGTCGCGTCGCAGCCCGTCGTTGCGGTCACGGCAGCTCCCGTGATCAAGACTGCGATCGTCGTGGTGCGGCGTCGTCCCGTGGTACGGGTCATCCGGCGTCGGCCGGTCGTTCGCGTGATCAGACGAGTGATCCGCTAAGACGATCGCGACACGGAACACGAAATCCCTTCGGGTTCGAGCAGCGCCTGCGCTTTTCTCGCAACCCGATATGCTCAGAGACGTTCCCGCAGCGACGATACCGCCTGTATGATACGGGCGGTATCCTTGCGAGAGCACCACCATGATCTTGTCTGACACGGTACTTCGCCGCGATCCCCAAGCCAACGTGGGCGACGAGCCGACGCGGGCGAAACGCCAGGGATTTGCGCGGCTGGCGCTCGTGGCGGTGTTGCTCGGCTTCGGCCTCTGGACGATCCGCAACTTCCTGCCAGCCTTGGCCTGGGCCGCCATCATCTCCATCGCGATCTGGCCGCTGTTCGAGAAGGCCAATCGACGTTGGCCTCCGGGCAAGCACAATGTGCTGCTGCCAACCCTCTTCACGGCAGGCATCGCGATCCTGTTCGGGCTGCCCTTCATCATCCTGGTCGTGCAGGGCGCACGCGAGGCTCACGACGTCCTCGAGCTCTATCAGAAGGCGACGACCTCGGGCGTTCCGGTTCCGGATTGGGTGTCTCACCTCCCGTTCGGGTCCGGCGCGGTCCGGACGTGGTGGCAGGACAAGCTCTCGGGGGGCGTTCCGGCGGCCGGAGACCTGATCAAGCACGTCAACCGCGGTTCCGTACTGCAGATCGGTCGCGACGTCGGCGCCCAGGTCTCGCGTCGTCTCGTGATCTTCTTCTTCGCGCTCATGACGCTCTTCTTCCTGCTGAAGGACGGCGAGGCGCTGGTGCAGGACCTCCTCAAGGCCAGTCAGAAGCTGTTCGGCTCGCGCGGCGAGCGCGTGGCCCGGCAGATGGTCGCCTCCGTCCACGGCACCGTCGACGGACTCGTGCTCGTGGGCCTCGGCGAAGGCGTCCTGATGGGCATCGCCTATGCGATCGCCGGAGTCCCCCACCCGACGCTGCTCGGAGGCCTCACGGCCGTGGCCGCCATGGTGCCTTTCGTCGTCACGTTCGTATTCATCGGGGTCGGCTTGATCCTGCTGGCGCAGGGGTCGGTGGTGCCGGCCGTCGTGATCGTGGTTCTCGGCACGGTCGTGGTGCTCGCGGCCGACCACCTGATCCGACCCGCCCTGATCGGCGGCGCCACGCGTCTGCCGTTCCTCTGGGTACTGTTCGGCATCCTGGGTGGTGTCGAGACCTGGGGCATCGTCGGATTGTTCATCGGGCCGGCCTTGATGGCGGCGCTGATCCTGCTCTGGCGCGAATTCAACGAAGGGCCGAAGCCCGACGCGGCCGGCCCGGCCGGCTAGTCGGCGCCCTCGACGAGCACGAGTTCGCCGATCGAGGCCGGCACTCGTTTCTTCACGGCCTCCTGGTACTCCGGCGAATAGTAATAGGTGCGCGCCGCGTCGAAGGACTCGAATTCGAGGATGACGTTGCGGGGCCTCGCTTCGCCCTCCACCGCCTCGAAACGCCCGCCGCGGGCAATGGGTCTGCCGCCGTATCGCTTCATCGCGGCGGACGACATCGCGACATATTCCTTGTAGGCCTCGGGGTCCGTCACCGTGATCCGGGCGATGATATAGCCTTTTGGCATCCGTCTCCTCCTCGCGGCGGCTCTTCGACCGGGGCCGCGGCGTTCCGCTCCCTCCGGCGCTGAGCCTGCCTGTTCCTTGCCGGTAAAAGCGGCCGGGGTCAAAGCTCGGTTCGGCAGTCGCCCTGGTGCGTCTTCAAGCCGAGGCGTGTCTCGACCGCAAGGCCGGCCTGTCGTTGTTGTGGGCGACGGGCGACATGTCGGCAGAGCCGGCTTCGGGATATCCGATGAAATGGCCCTGCACCTCTTGGCATCCCTCGCGGATCGCGAGATCGAGGTGCTCCGGTGTCTCGACACCCTCGGCCACGACCGCGATGCCGAGCCGACGTCCGAGTTCGGCCACGACACCGACGATCACGGCGCATTCCTCTCGAACCATGGCGTCGCGTACGAAGGAGCCCTCGATCTTGATGCGATCGAAGGGAAAGGCTCGGACGTAGGCCAGGGACGAGAAGCCGACGCCGAAATCATCCAGAGCGATCTTGACGCCGAGGGCGTGCAACCGCCGAAGCTCGTCGAGCTTGTCGGATCCGTCGTCGAGCATCGTCGTTGCCTTGATCTCGATCTCAAGCCGAGACGCGGGAAGACCGCTCCGGTAGAGGGATTCGATGACCTGATTGGCGTAGGTTTTGCCACCGAGTTCGAGCGGCGAGACGTTGATGGTCACGCGCGCATGGTCGGCCCAGAGGCGGGCATCGCGGCAGGCGCGATCGAGAACCCATGACCCGAGCTCGGAGGTGAGCCCCATCTCGGCCGCCAGCGGCATGAAGACCGACGGCGGCACTGAACCTCGCCTGGGATGATGCCACCGCAACAGTGCTTCGCGGGCCGTGACGAGACGCGTCGCCGTGCTCATGATGGGTTGGTAGTGAAGTGCCAATCCGTTGCCCGTCGTGACCGTGTCACGAAAATCCGCCTCGAGCTCGCGTCGCGCCTTCACCTTGGCGCTCATCTCGGTCGAGTAGACCCTGGCGGCGCATTTGCCGCTTTCCTTGGCATCGTAGAGGGCCACATCGGCCCTCATGAGGATCTCGTCGGTAGCCGCAACGTCGGGCGCGAACGCTATTCCGATGCTGACGCCGACCCGTGCCACGACGTCGGCGTCGATCGCGTGCGGCATGCGGATTTCCGCAATGAGATGCTCGGCCAGGACGATGGCCTCGGCTTCGGAGATCTCGTCCAGGAACGCCGCGAACTCGTCGCCCCCCAACCGGGCCGCGAGATCGCCGCCGCGGAGGCAGGAGCGCATGATGTCGGCGACGCGTCTCAGAACCGCATCGCCCGCCGCATGCCCGTAGGTGTCGTTGACGAACTTGAAATCGTCGAGATCGAGCAGCATCACGGCCGAACGGACCCGGTGGGACGAAGCGGCAAAGCCGTCGAGACGTTCCCGGAACGCGCGTCGGTTGGCGAGACCGGTCAAGCTGTCCTGATCGGCCCGCTTGCGTTCCGTGACGTCCTCGAACGTCGAGACCCAGCCGCCGCCGGGCATCATGGCATGGGAGATCGCGACGGGCATGCCGTTCGGCAGGTCCTCCACGGTCGACTGTTCCGATCCGCTGACGATCCAGGCCCTATGCCGGTCGTAGAACAGGCCCGCATCGGTCGTCGACGCCCCGGTGCCACCGAACAGGATGTCTCGAACGATGGACTCGAACGGCAGTCCCTGGAGGGCCGTCGTGCGCTCGAGCCCGAACATCTCGAGAAAGCGGCGGTTGGCGAGCTGGAGCGAACCCGAGCCGTCGAACACGCACAGGCCGTGCTTCATGTTCGATAGCGCGGCTTCGAGCGTGCCGCTCACCTTGGCGAGTCGTTCGGCATCGGCCTTCTGACGGGTGATGTCGCGGGTGATCTTGGCGAAGCCGATCGGCATGCCGCCGTCGTCGCAGATGAGATCGATCACCACATGCGCCCAGAGCCGGCTTCCATCCTTCCTGACCCGCCAGCCTTCGGCTTCGAAACTTCCGACCGTCAGCGCCATCTCGAGCGCATGGGCCGGCAAACCCGCGGCTCGATCTTCCTCGGTGTAGAATCGGGAGAAATGCTGCCCGACGATCTCCTCTTCCGTATAGCCCTTGGCGCGTTCCGCGCCCGCGTTCCAGTTGGCCACGATGCCTTCGAGGTCGAGCATGTAGATGGCGTAGTCGGTCACGCTCTGGACGAGGTGGCGAAAGCGCCTCTCGGTTTCGAGTGCGGCCGCATGAACCTTCCACTGCTCGGTCTGGTCCCTCGTGACCTTGGCGAAGCCGATGGGCGTGCCGGCATCGTCGCGAATGAGGTCTATGACGACATTGGCCCAGAGGCGGCTCCCGTCCTTCCTGACCCGCCACCCCTCGGCCACGAAACTGCCGGTCTCGAGGGCGGTCGCAAGCCCGCGCGCCGGAAGACCGATGGCCCGGTCTTCCGCGGTATAGAACCGGGAGAAATGCTGCCCGACGATCTCCTCGGCCTTGTAGCCCTTGGCCCGCTCGGCTCCGGCGTTCCAGTTGATCACGATGCCGTCGAGATCCAGCATGTAGATGGCGTAATCCGTGACGCCCTGGACCAGATGACGGAAGCGTCGCTCGCTCTCGAGGATGGCCGAGTTGGCTTCTCGTCGCTCGGTCAGGTCCTTGGTGACCTTGGCGAAGCCGATCGACACGCCCGCATCGTCGCGGACGGGGTGGATGACGACATTCGCCCAGAAGCGGCTCCCGTCTTTCCGCAGCCGCCAGCCTTCGGTCTCGAAGCTTCCGGTCGAGAGCGCGGTTTCGAGCGCCTGGGCAGGTACCCCCTTGGCCCGGTCCTCAGCGGTATAGAAGGTCGAAAAATGCCGGCCGACGATCTCGATCGCCTTGTAGCCCTTGGCGCGTTCGGCACCGGCGTTCCAGTTGCTCACGTTGCCGTCGAGGTCGAGCATAAAGATGGCGTAATCCGTGATGCTCTCGACAAGGTGACGGAAGCGCCGCTCGCTCCCGAGCGTCGCGGAACCAGTTGTCCGATGCGCGCTGCGATCTCGCGTGATCTCGGCGAAGCCGATCGGAGCGCCGTATTCGTCTCTGACGAGATCGATGACGGTGTGAGCCCAGAAGCGGCTTCCGCCCTTTCTGACGCGCCAACCCTCGGCGTCGAAGCTGCCGGCCTCAAGGGCCCTGTCCAAGGCCAGTGCCGGATGGATCGCTGCCGGATCGTCGAGCGCGTAGGAGAACGAAAAATGCCGTCCGAGGGTCTCTTCGGCCCCGTAGCCGATGGTCAGCGCGGCGGCGGCGCTCCATTGCGCCACGCAGCCGTCGAGGTCGAGGATGGAGACGGCTCCGTCGCTCACGCCTTGCATGGCATCGCGGAAGCGGCGTTCTCGGGTCGGCGGAACGGCACGGCTCTTGTGCTCGACGAGGCGACGCGTCCGATCGGCCGAGTCGTCGAGGACCGGATCATGTTCCACCGTGACGAACCTCTTGCCCAGCCGGATGCCTTGTGGAAGGCTCGACCAGGAATGGCATCGCTCCCTTAACGCTTCTTTTCTATCGCAGGTCACGAAGGCGCACGCGGCGCGACGAGTGAACGACGGGGATCGCGGGTTGTCGGCCAAGCGCCGGCAGGGCGTGTCCAGAACGCGGCGCGCGTCGGCGCCCGGTGCCGCTCGGGGCCCGGTGCCGATTGCTGGTCGCAGGATCGCGTCTGGCTGGGTGGTTCACCGCGTCGCGGGCGGCCGCGCCGGACGCCCCGCCCGCCGGGCGCCCAACACCCAGACGCGGGTCCCGACCTTGACCCGGGCATAGAGGTCGGCGACGTCCTCGTTGAGCAGGCGGATGCAGCCCGACGACACGTTGGTGCCGATCGTGTCGGGCTCGTTGGTGCCGTGGATGCGGTAAAGCGACGACCCGAGATACATGGCCCGCGCGCCGAGCGGGTTGGCCATGCCGCCTTCCATGTGGCGCGGAAGATCGGGACGGCGCGCCAGCATCTCGGACGGCGGCGTCCAGTCCGGCCATTCGGCCTTGCGGGTGATGGTCTTGGCCCCGGCCCACAGGAATCCGGGCCGGGCGACCCCGATGCCGTAGCGCAGTGCCCGCCCGCCACCTTCGACGAGGTAGAGAAACTTGTTGCTCGTGTCGATCACGATGGTCCCGGGACCTTGCGCCCCCGCATAGGCGATCTCCTGGCGGCGGTACATCGGATCGATCGAGGCTTCGACGGGCTGTCCGACGTTCGAATAGGCGACCGCGTCGGGCTGCGCGTAGGCGACCTGCTGGTCAGGCGCCGCGGATGCGGCCGTCTCGTAACCCGCCGATGCGAACCCTGCGGGAGCCGTGCGCGGAACAGGACCGTTGGCGCCGTAGGGACCATAGGCGCCACGCCGGTAGCCTTGAGGGGCCGCAGTGCCGGCGGGCGGTCGCGCATGCGAAGCGATGTCCGGGGCATAGCGGCCTGTCTGATAGCCGCGGGCGGACTGAAGCGGTGCCACGATTTGAGGGTAGTAGGGCGGCGGCACACGTGGGGTCGGGACCGGGCGTGTCTCGTTGCCCGTGATCATGTATTGCAGGAAGCCGCCGCCGTAGTCGCCTTGCGGTGGTGGCGGCTCGGTGCCTTGCGACCAGGCGATCGGCGGCTGGGCGTCCGGGTTCGGGAGATAGACATCGACGCCGGTGCCGGGGCCGATACCCGGGATATGCGAGCCGGCCATAGCCGGACTGGTGGCGCCCGCAAGCGCCAACACCGTCGTGATGGCCGCCGCGACCCCATTGCGCCTGCCGTGCCTGGCGATGATCCTGCGCTTCATGACGATGACCCGTTCGACGAGCAGATCCGTGCTCCACGGGTCGAATATACCTCAAAGACGCCAGATAGTATTAAGCCTCTTCGTCTTTGGTTACGGAAGGATCAATATTGATGAGCTCTTAAGATACATCGTAAATCAAAGGTGAGCGGCATGGTCTTCGGCGGTGGTGGCGGCGAAGGTGCTGCGCCGCGGGCGCAAGCCCGGCAGGTGCGCGAAAGCGACGGCGCGAAGCCCCGCGAGATCGAAGGCGAAGACGAAACCCGTGTAGATCGCCGTCCCGGCGACGACCTGCAGGGCGAGGGTGACGGCGCCCGGCGTCAGGCCGCGCAGAGGCAGCAAGGCCGCCGCCATGGCGAGCGATCCCACCAGCGTGACCGCGAGGTCCCGGGGCGCCGGCCAAGCGGCCCGCATCATCGTTGCGGCTCCGATCAGCGCCAGAAGCCCGATGCCGAGTGCCGCCGACAGCGCCACGGCAAAGCCGATCGCACCGACCGCGTCCGGCATCGCGAGGCTGAACGCGATATTGGCCACTGCGGCGAGGCCGGCGGTGGCGATCAGCGGCGGCGTGCGTTTGCGGATCTGGAAGACGGGATGCACGGCGTAGTGGATCAGCGGAAAGCAGAAGAAGCCCGGCAGCAGATAGGTGAAGAAATGCGCGAAGGGTCCGCGGAAGTCGGGCGGCACGACGAGGTGTTCGAAGCTCGGCAGGACCAGCCAGCACCCCATGCAGGTCGGAGCCAGGATGGCGATCACGACTCCCATGTTGCGGCCGATCTGACGGCGGGAGTGATCGGACCCGTGTGTTTCGTCGGTCCGGACCGCGATCTGGAACAGCAGGACGTCGAGCGTCGATCCCACGGCCAGCACGATCCGGATGCCGAGATCGTAGGCGAGCGAGAACTGGCCCGATTCGGCGAAGCCGTACCGCTCGGCGATGAGGGCACGGTCGACGAGCGGGATGATCTGGTAGAGGAGATTGGCCACGATGATCGGGACGGCGTAGCGCAGGGCCTGGCCCGCCAGCCCGCGACGCGCGATGCGCGGCGACGCACCCGAATCCAGAAGCGAGCGGCGCGACGCGATCAGCGACCCCGTCATCGACAGGCACACGCCGGACAGTGCCATGGCGGCGGACCCGAACCACCAGGCGCCTCCGACGGTCAGCAGCAGCGACAGCGCATTCTTCCCCATGATGATCCGGGCATAGACGCCGTCGAGAAAGCGCGCCCGGACCAGCGCCGTATGGTAGTCGAACAGGCCATTGGCGACGGCAGCCCCGACCGCGAGGCCGACGAGACTGCGCGACAGGGGGACCTCGATGCCCGTCGCGAAGAAGCCGACCGCGAGCGTGCAGAGTGCCGCGATCAGCACCGCGAAGGCGGCGTCGAGCGTCGCCCGGAGTTCGGGGTGCTCGATCCGGGTGCGCTCGGAATAGAACCGGGTGGCGGCGAGCCGCAGCCAATCGAAGACCAGGGTCTGGATCACCTGGCCGACGGCAAGCGCCAGGGCCATGCGACCATATTCGGCGGGGCCCAGGAACCGGGCCAGGAGCAGGCCGATGACAAAGTTCATCAGCGTATTGCTGATGAACGGAATGACGATCTTCACGGCGTCATCCTTCGATCGTCCACGAGCGCCGTCGAGCGGATGCCGCCCTCGCGACGAAGCTTGGGCCGGGACATCTTAAGAAAGCGCTGCCGATCGTCGGACCGGTCAGGACCGTGGATCGAGCGGCGAGGAGGCCGTCGCGCCGGGCTGGAGCATGTGGGGCTGCACGGTGCCGTTGGGGCTGATGCGGTCGATCAACCCGGGCAGCGCATGGGCGATCATCTGCGAGAGCTGATCGGGCGGGATACCCAGCTTCGTTGCCATGTCGCCGATCTTGCCGTGACCGATCGCGTTGCCGATCGCCTCCGGCGACACCGGCTCATTCGGACCGTTGCCGAGCCAGGACGACACCTGACCACCGAGGCCGGCCTGCTGGAGCTTCTGGAGCACACCTTGAACGCCACCCATCTGGTTGAGCACCTGGGTCAGCACCGCTTGCGGACCGCCGTACTGATCGAAAAGATTGCCAACCATGCCGCCGAGACTGCCGAAAATGCTCATGATGCCCGCCTCCGCTCGCGCTCGCAGCAGACCGAACCGGCTCCTGCATCCTCCAGGCCCTCCGGTCCAAGCGCATCGCCGTTCTTAGTGCAGGGAAGGCATTGAGGAAATAGCACGTCGGTCGTGCCGGACAGGCTCCGACATGGAAAAGCGAGCACGTTCAAGGCCTAGCAGACTAAGCGGCGAACGCTGCCCATGCCGGCCCGACGTGTTCTAGCCCTCGGCCTTGAACAGGAACGGCGCCACGTCCTTCACGCCCGGTGGCTTCCCTACCGCGAACGGCATGGGGCGGCACACCGCCATGGCCGAAAGCCCGACGCGGGTCGTCAGCATGCCGTTCAGGACGCCTTCGCCGAGCCGGGCTGAGAGCTTGGCCGCGATGCCGTGTCCGACGACCTGCTGGACGAGGCTGTCGCCGACCGCCATCCCGCCCGTGACAGCCAGATGCGCCCCCACCGAGCGGGCCAGCTTGAGAAAGCCGAGAAGGCCGGGCCTGCCGCTGTAGAGTTCGGCGATGCGGCGGATCAGCCACACGATCTGCCCCCCGACGAAGATGAGATCGATCACGGCCCTTGGGCTGATGGCGGTCACGAGCGACACCCGTTTCGCGGCGCCGGCGATCTCGGACGCCACGATCCGGTCGATCGGCAACAGCAACGCGGCTTCGGCGATGTCGACGAGGTCGCGGCCGTCGACGATTTCGGTCGTGGCGCGTGCGATCTCGGCGCGTCCGCGGGCCGTCTCGGGCCGGGCGGCATAGAGCCCCGCGAGTTCGACCATCAATCCTCGCGCGGCGTCGCGATCGTCGGCCAAGCGGGCGGCCGCGAGGGCCTGATGCAGCCGCGCCACCTTGGCCTGCCGGAAAACGCCCACGGTCTCGCGTATCGCCAGGGCCAGGATGGCGAGGCCAAGCAGCACCAGGAGGCCGACCCCGAACCAGCCGAGCGCCGTCGTATGGGCGAAGAGGTCCTCGATCAGCCGCGAGACCCAGAGGCCGAAGGCGAGCGAGACCAGCCCCCCGAGGGCCGACCAGAACAGGGCGCCCCAGCCCGGGCGTCCGCGCCGCTCCATGCCTTGCGCCTGCGCGAGTTCGACCGCCGCCTCGCCTGCCGGAAGATGGGTCGCCTCGCGTGCCGCCTCGCGCGCGAAAGCATCCTCCTGCCATT
>CAXUOD010000019.1:30654-42588 GCA_964252585.1 uncultured Lichenihabitans sp.
CGCCGGTTCCATCCTCTCGGTCATGCGAGCCGATCCCCGAGCAGGAACTGCAGTGCCCGGTCGAGCCGGATATGGGGCAGCACCGCACCGCCGCCGTCGGACGGAGCTTCCGGCAAGGGCGGGCGAAAGCGCACGAAGCGATAGTCGGCTTCGCCCTCGGCCAGCGCCAAGCCGTCGCCGCGCAGCGCCGCTTTAGGGTCGGCCGGAAGCTCGCCCGGAAAGATCGCGGCTTCGGCCACGCCGTCGAAGGTCTCACCCTCGATCGTTTCGCCCGGGAGCGGCGTACCCACGATCGCGTCGAGCATCTCGCGGCCATGTTTCACGGAGGCTTCCCGCGTGGCCCGCACGGCCGCGAGCGCGATGACGTCGACCGTGGCGCCAAGATCCTCGGCCTTGCTGATGGCCCGGGCCGTCAAGAGCCGCAGGATGGCTTCGAGCCGGTCGTGGCTCGTGTGGTGAAGGTGATCGGCCTTGGTGGCGGCGAACAGGATCTTGTCGATGCGCGGGCGGAACACGGTCGAGAGCAGGTTGGATCGCCCGGCGCGAAAGGCGAGCAGCACATCCGTCATGGCGTTTTGCAGGTCGCGGACCGCGACCGGCCCGGAATTCAGCGCCGAGAGTGCATCGACGAGAACGATCTGCCTGTCGAGCCGAGCAAAATGGTCGCGGAAGAACGGCTTCACCACATGGGCTTTGTAAGCCTCGTAGCGACGCTCCATCATGGCGGCGAGCGATCCCGGCCTTGGAGCCTCCGAGACGGGCAGGGGCGCGAAGGTCAGGGCCGGCGAGCCTTCGAGGTCGCCCGGCATCAGGAAGCGGCCGGGCGGCAGGGTCGAAAGCGCAAAGAGTTCTGCCCGGCTTGCCCTGAGGTAAGATGTGAAGAGGGTCGCGCAGTGCCGCGCCACCTCCTCGGAGGCGGGCGCGTCGGGTGCGAGCCCGGCCAGGGTTCCGCGCCAAGCGGCGGCGAGCGGCGCGCGGGCGGCAGCGGCACTGGCCTCCAGCGTCTCCTGCGACCATTGGGCGTAGGACTTGGCGAGCAACGGCAGATCGAGGAGCCACTCGCCGGGATAATCCACGATGTCGAGCGTCAGGGTCGACGGACCGTTGCGCCATCCCGACTGGCGTTCGTATTCGATGGTGAGACGCAGCTCGGAGATGCGGCTCGTCGACTCCGGCCAGAGACGTTCGAGCGTCAGAGCCTTGACGTGGTCCTCGACCGCGAAGCGCGGTACGGCATCGTCGGGTTGCGGCTGCAGCGTGCCGCGCGCGATCCGTCCCTCTGCAGCCGCCCGGAACACCGGCAGGCGGCCTCCGCGCGAGGTCAGCGCCTGAACGAGCGCCGTGATGAACACCGTCTTGCCGGCGCGCGACAGGCCCGTGACGCCGAGCCGCAACCCGTTGCCCGATACGAAATCGGCGAGGCTCAGCGCCGTGATGCGGGCTTCGAAGACGAGGTCGGACAGAAAGCTCAAGGTCAGGGTTCCGAGCGGCCGGCCTCATCTATGCGGCGCAGCCGGGGTTGAACAGGGTCGCGGCCGATCAGGTCCGCGATGCGCCCGGCGACCATCAGCCCCGCGAGGGTAGAAGGCCCGCCTCCACCGTGAACAGTCTTTCGAGCCGGCACCGCTGCCCGAAATCCAAAAAGGCGGCGTCGGCCGAGATCACGGCGAAACTGGCCGTGGAAAACTGCGCCGCCTGAGCCACCAGGGCCGGATCGCCGCCGTCCCGAGTCGACTCGCCCACGAGGTCGCCGATGCCGGGATTGTGGCCGATGATCAGCAGGCTGCGGACCGTCGGGGGCACGTCACGGGTCGCCTCTAGGATGCCATGCGGCGAAGCTCCGTAGAGATCGCGCGAAAGGCGATGCGGGACGACGACGCCCAACCGGTCCTGTACGAGGTCGAAGGTTTGGCGCGTGCGCCGGCTGTCCGACACGAGGGCGAGCTCCGGGCAGCCCACCTCTGCGAGAGCCTCGCCGGCCCGAAGAGCTTCGCCCTGGCCGCGAGAGGTCAGCGGGCGTGCGTGGTCGCCGGCACCCGTTTCGGCGGCCGCTTCGGCATGTCGCATGAGAATGAGGCGACGCATGGCGGCAAGTCCCTTCGAAGCACTTCGTTGTGGCGCGGACAACGCCGCCTAACGAAAACTTAGCCGTTGCGAAAGCAGGGTTCGCGCCACACGACACGATTCACTTGCGTGCGTCCTGCTGTCGTGGCAACCACTCGCCGCATGAGCGTAGCTGTGCGCTAGGAGTTGGCCCGCATGACGCTGCCTGATCCCATGGAGGGCGGCTACAGACCGTCCGAAGACGAAGTCTTCATGAGCGAACGGCACCGGAATTATTTCCGTCGTAAGCTTATCGCCTGGAGAGACGAGATCCTGCGGGAAAGTCGAGAGACTCTAACCGCGCTGCAAAGCGAGAACGAGAACCATCCGGACTTTGCCGACCGGGCTTCGTCCGAGACGGACCGGGCGATAGAGCTTCGCGCACGGGACCGGCAGCGCAAGTTGATCTCCAAGATCAACTCGGCGCTGTCCCGCCTGGATGACGGGACATACGGTTATTGCGAAGAGACCGGAGACCCAATCGCCTTGCGGCGGCTCGATGCCCGCCCCATCGCCACGCTCTCGGTCGAAGCGCAAGAGCGGCACGAGCGCCGCGAGCGCGTCTATAGGGACGAGTGACGGCGGCTCTCGGGTCTCAGGCCTGCGGCGCTGGCGAACGGGCGGCCTTCCGCCGGGGCCAATTGGTCGCGAGCTCGCGGATGATGGTGACGAGGCCGGGATCGTCGACGAGAGTGGCGGCGTCCTCGACCAAAAGCCATGCGGTTTCGCGCTGGTCCTGCTCACGCCACGCTGGGAGCTGGTGCTGGACCTCGAGAACGAAGACCTTGACCCGGCAGAGGTCGAAGCTTTCGGCACGTCGTTTCCAATACATGTAGCTGCCGACAGGTTTCTTGTGCACCCGGCCGATCACGCCGGCTTCCTGCTGAGCCTCGATGGCGGCAGCCCGGTAATCCTTGCGCCCCTTCATGGGCCAGCCCTTGGGCACGATGAAGCGCCTCGTCTCGCGCGACGTGATCAGCAACACGCGCGGCTGCCCGGCCGCGTCGAGCCTGACCGGCAGCGCCGCCACTTGCTTGCGGATCTTGGGTTTGCCTTTCGGCATCAGGACGAGCGTCGCATGGGGAAGACCGGGTCAGGGAAGCCGTTCGCGCCATCGCAAGGCACGGGTGCAGTCGAACACTCGTGACCCTAGCATGCCGGGCCGGTTCGGACCTCAAGAGCTTTAACCGGATGGCGCGCCCGGGGGGAGCCATGGTTTGGGTTCGCCCTTGTTTGTGGTCTATGGTGCAGTGGGGCTGACCTGAGCGATGCCTCGGCCGCGCCACCACCCGGCGCGCTCACGCGAGGAACCCGCCTTGAACGTTCCCGTCCGGTCGCTTCGCCGCGCCTCTGCCTGTCCGCACGATTGCCCCTCGACCTGCGCGCTCGAGGTGGAAGTGCTCGATAGCCGCACCATCGGCCGCCTGTATGGCGCGGCCGACAACAGCTACACGGCGGGCGTCATCTGCGCCAAGGTGGCCCGTTATGCCGAACGCGTGCACAACCCGAAGCGCCTGACGGAGGCGCTGCTCCGGACCGGCCCAAAGGGCTCGGGCCAATTCACGCCGATCGGCATCGACGAAGCGCTGGACAGGGTGGCCGACGGGTTGCTGGCCGCCGAGGCCCGGCACGGCGCCGAGGCGGTCTGGCCCTATTTCTACGCCGGCACCATGGGCCTCGTGATGCGCGACGGCATCAACCGCCTGCGCCACGCCAAGCGCTACTCCGGCCAGTATTCGACCATCTGCACGGCCCTGTCCTGGGCCGGCTACCTGGCCGGAAACGGCCGCATGTCGGGTGCGGATCCGCGCGAGATGGAGCGCTCCGATTGCATCGTGCTCTGGGGCACCAATGCGGTCGTGACCCAGGTCAACGTCATGACGCATGCGGTGCGGGCCCGTAAGACCCGGGGCGCACCCATCGTCGCGGTCGACATCTACGACAATGCCACGCTGCGCCAGGCCGATGTTCGGCTGATCGTGAGACCCGGCACCGACGGCGCGCTGGCCTGCGGCGTCATGCACGTGCTGTTCCGCGACGGCTTTGCGGATCGCGCCTACCTCGACCGCTATGCCGACGATCCCGCCGGGCTCGAGGCCCATCTCGCGACCCGCACGCCCGAATGGGCGTCGGCGATCTGCGGCGTGCCGGCCGACGACATCACGGCGCTGGCGCATCTCCTGGGGCGACGCCCGCGTGCCTTCTTCCGCATCGGCTACGGATTCGCCCGGTCGCGCAACGGGGCCGTGGCCATGCATGCCGTGACGTCCCTGCCCGTGGTGCTCGGCAGTTGGCAATACGAGGGTGGCGGCGCTCTCCACTCGAATTCCGGCATGTTCGGCTGGAACAAGCGCTTGATCGAGGGGCTCGACCTCGTTGACGCCGGCACGCGGCAGCTCGATCAATCGCGCATCGGGGCCGTGCTGACCGGGGAGGCCGCGGCCTTGCGGGGCGGTCCGCCCGTGACGGCCTTGTTGATCCAGAACACCAACCCGGTCTCGGTCGCGCCCGACCAGGAGGTGGTCAAGCGGGGCTTCGCACGTCCCGACCTGTTCACCGTCGTCCACGAGCAGATCATGACCGACACGGCCCGGATGGCCGATATCGTGCTGCCCGCCACGATGTTCGTCGAACACGACGACGTCTACCAGGGCGGCGGGCAGAGCCATATCCTGCTCGGGCCGAAGCTCATCGAACCGCCGGGCGCGTGCCTGTCGAACCATGACGTCATCTGCGGGTTGGCGAAGCGGCTCGGCGCCGAACATCCGGCCTTCGGCATGACGGCCCGCGAGATCATCGATCAGACCTTGCGCGACTCCGGCCGCGGTACCTTGGCCGAACTCGAAGATGCACGCTGGATCGACTGCGCCCAGCCGTTCGAAAGGGCGCATTTCCTGGAGGGGTTCGGCTGGCCGGGCGGCAAGTTCCGCTTCCGTCCCGACTGGGCCGGCGCCGCATCGTCGATGCCCGGCGGAGCCGATGCGGCCGGCATGCCGGTCTTCCCGGACCATTGGGCCGTGACGGAGGAGCGCGATGCCGCCTTTCCGTTCCGCATGGCGACGAGCCCGGCGCGCAACTTCCTCAACTCGACCTTCACGGAAGCGCCGACCTCGCTCGCCAAGGAGGAGCGGCCGACCGTCATGATCCACCCCGACGACGCCGTTTCTCTCGGTATCGTTGACGGGAGTCCCGTGGAACTCACGAGCCCGCGCGGCGCCGTGCAACTCCATGCACGCGTGTTCGAAGGCCTGCAACGGGGCGTGCTGATCGCGGAATCGATCTGGCCCAACTCGGCCTATCCGGACGGGCGGGGGATCAACACCCTAACGGGGGCTGACGCGCCGCCGCCGCTCGGCGGCGCCGCCTTTCACGACAACAAGGTCTCGATCCGCCTGCGCGACCAGAACCTGCATCCTGCGGTCGCTCCCCCGCCGTGACGGTCCCGAGCCGGAACGGCGCGATCGGGTCCCGCCAGCGGAGAACGCGCCCTTAACCACCTTCCTCCAGGTTCTTGGCGATGGGCGCTTTTCCCTCTCTTCCGTCGGATGCCGCGCCAACCGTCGTCGCCGTGACGGGTCTGGGGATGGCCTTTGCGACGAAGCATGTCCTGGCCGATTTCATCTTCCAAACCAACTGGATGGCACGCGGCAAGGAGCAACCGAGCGGTTGGGGGCCGCCCTTGCTGGCGCATGCGCTGTGCCATGCCGTCCTGACGCTCGCCATCGCGCTGGTCACGGTGCCGCGCCTGTGGTGGCTCTCGCTGGTCGATCTCGGCGTGCATCTCGCGATCGATCGCAGCAAGACCCTGCTGGCGCAACGGGGCCACTTGCGTCCCGACCAGGCCCGGTTCTGGTGGCTCCTCGGGTTCGACCAGTACCTGCATCAGCTCACGAACCTCTCGCTGGCGGCAGCCCTCCTGCTCCTTTGAGCGGGTTGTCCGGACAACGAATCGGGAGGGCCGCGGCTGTCTCGTGCTTCGGCGGGGCGAAAACCTTCACGAGCCGAAACGAAGGTCGAAGCGCGTAAGGCCGAAGGCAGGGTTCACGGCGCGGCGCCGGGCGGCGTCGCAACGGCGCCGGAACGCGCCACGATCGGCATATAGACCGGCGCCGCCGGCACGGGCTCGCGTCCCGTCGACGCCGTCGACATCTCGACCGCGACCGGCATCTGCTCCGCCGGGGTCCAGCTGCGTTGGCGGGAACCGTCGGGGCCGATGCTGACCAGGCGGAAGCGGTAAGGTCCGGCGATGAGGGTTGCCGCCACGCCCGTCTCCGGGCCATCCCGGCCGAAGCGCTGCGGATCGAAGCGACGGCTGCGCCTGACGAGGGCGCTGCCGGTGCCGTTCGGACGGACGTCGTAGCTGACCGTTTCGAGAGCGCCCGAACCATCGGGGTGGCCGAGGGCACGCCGGACGAAGCTGACCGACTCTTCACCCGCGCTGAAGGCCAGTGCGGACTTGCCGTCGCGATCGAGTCCGAGCGGGACGGCCTGGGCGAGGTCGTCGCTCATGCGGGCGATCGCCTGCATCCAGGCGTCGGCACTCTCGACCGTGGTCTCGCCGACCCACCAATGCGTGGCGAGCCGGCCCGCATAGGGAAGGACGACGGCGACGAACGCGGTCGTCACCACCAGGGCGGCGAGGACTTCGATCAGCGTGAAGCCGGCTCTCGGATCACGGCGGTGCATCGTCGAACCCCACCGTCTCGAGAACCAGCCTGCGGCCGCGCGGCGTGCGCACCGCCACGGTGATCCGGCGCAGCGTGCGGCGGGGCTGCGGGGCGCCGGCCACCGGATTGCCGAAGCTCGCCGGAATGGCGAGCTTGATCCCGGCCGGCGTGGCATTGGGTTGCGGGTCCGTGCCGTCGCCGGAAGGCTGCGTGTCGGCGCCGCGGGGAGCCGGCGCCAGACGCGACGGCAGCACCACGATCTTGACGTCGTGCACCGTCCGATCGACCACGTAGCCGTGGCTTCGGGCCGACGCGAGGGTGTCGGCCGTGGCGCCCGACGCGGCTCCGCGGGCGAGCACCATGGCCGAGACGACATCCATCGGAGTCCGGGTCGCGGCCCAGGCACCCGCCATGGCGCGGCTCAGAGCCGGCAGCAAAAGCCCCGCCACGACGAGCGCCACCAGCGCCTCGACGAGCGTGAAGCCGCCGCGGCGCTCGCGGTCAGCCGCCTTCGACGACATCGACATGCCCGTCGGCCCAATCGACGCGTGCCCGAACGGTCCGTCGGCCTTTGACGAAGCGGAGGATCCCGCCACAATTGGAACCGTCCGGTCGAAACTGGATCTCGGCCTCGCCGTCGCGCCCCGGGCAATTGCCTCCCGCGGTCAGGCTGAAGGCGACGTCGGCCGGTATCCCGACCACCATCCTGCCGCTCCACAGGCGGCGCTGCGCCGAATCGAAGCGCGCCGCCACGGGTTTCCCCCCCGCGATGGCAGCCGTCCTGGCCTCTCGCAGCAGAGAGACCGAGGAACTCACGAGGGCGAGCAGGCGGGGTGGCGTCGTGCCGGGGGCCACGAAGGGGAACGCAAAGGCGAGGAGCAGAAGCGTGAGGGCCAGGGCCGCCAGGGCCTCGACCAGGACGAAGCCGGCCTGCCGGTGCCCGGCCCGAATGGCGTGGGATCGGTGAGCGAGGCCGAGGCGCGCTCTACCAGCTGGCGATCTGATTGGGGCCTCCCGCTTCGGCGTCGCCGCCCTTGCCGCCCGGACCATTGGACGTGATGTCGAAGGGTCTTCCGTTCTGTCCCGGCGCCCGGTAGCTATACGGATTGTTCCACGGATCGCGGGGCACGTTGGTCCCCTTGACGTAGGGTCCGCCCCAGTTCTGCAGGTTGGCCGGCCGTGAGTTCAGAGCCTGCAGGCCTTCCTGCGTGGTCGGGTAACGGCCGGCGTCGAGGTAGAACAGGTCCAGCGCGTTCTTGAAGCTCTCGATCTGAATATGGGCGGTCCGCACCTTGGCTTCGGCGAGCTGCCCGAAGACGCGGGGCGCAACGAGCCCGACAAGGAGGCCGATGATGGCCAGCACGACGAGCATCTCGACCAGCGTGAAGCCGGCCTGGGCCGCGGCGACGGCCCTGGCCCGACCCAGGCGGTCCCGCAGTCTGTTTTCGGGTCGGTCGGTTGAGTTCATCTTTTCCTCGAAGCGCGTTACAGGACGGCTTGGTTGACGCTGACCAGGGCCGACATGATGGTGACCATCAGGCCGCCAATGAGGCCTGCAATGGCCAGGATTGCGGCCGGCCCGATCATGGCCGATACGGTATCGAGCCGCTTTTCGAGCTGGACGGCGTAGAGGTTCCCGGCCTCACCCGCGACCCGGGCCAGGGCACCGGTTTCCTCGCCGATGCGGACCATGCGGACCGCGACCGGCGGGAGGAGATTGACCGCACCCAGCGCCTCGTGCAAGCGGCCGCCGCGGCGCACGGCGTCGCCGACCGAGGCGAGGGCCGCCTGGCCGCTGGCCCCCACGGCGTCTTCGAGGACCTTCAGGGCTTCGGTGAGGGGAACCCCCTGGCTCAGCAGCACCGACAGGTTCGACAGGAAGCGCGCGCTGCGCCAGAGCTGCGAGACACCCCGGACCACCGGCAGGCCCAGCAGACCGGACAGCACGGCGTTGCGGATCGCAGCGGTGCGCCACGCGAGGAGTCCGGCCAGCAGGGCGGCCGCGGCGCCCGCGCCGATCGCGGTCTCGTTCGCGAGCAACCCGTCGGACATGGCGAGAACGAACCGCACCAGGGCACCGGGGTCGCTGCCGGAATCGGCGAAAAGGCTGGAAAAGTTCGGGATGACGTCGATCAGGAAGAAGATCATGACGCCGATCGCCGAGACGATGAGGAACGCCGGGTAGCGCAGCGATCCGGTGACCTTTTCGCTCAGGCGATGGGCACGCTCCCGCTGTGCCGCCACGGCCGCAAAGGCGCTGTCGAGGTCACCCGTCGCGTCGCCCACCCGGGCCATGGCGAGGATGTCGCGCGTGAAGACCTGCGGATGGTGCTCCAGCGCCTGGACAAAGGAGGCGCCGCCCAACACTTCGGTCCGGACGGACGTGACGATGCGGGCGAGGCGCGCGGGTTGGCCTTTGGCGCTGAGGTCGAGCGCCTCGTCGAGCGGGAGGCCGCTCTTCAGCATCAAGGCCAGTTCGCCGAGCAGGCTCGTGATGGCCCGGGGGCGCGGGGGCGACGAGAAAAACCCACCGTCGTCCTGCTTGAGTGGGTCGAGCGACAGGACCAGCAGGCCGCGCCGCGCCAGATCGGCCGCCATTGCGGCCGCATCCGCCGCCATGGCCTCTCCCGAGAGGGACCGTCCGTCGACCGAAACGGCCGTGTATTTGAAGCGCGCCATCGCCCGTATCTTACCGCAACGCCGCGACGCGGAACACTTCGTCGACCGACGTCACGCCTTCGAGGCATCTTGCCTTGCCGTCGTCGACCAGCGTCGCCATCCCGTCGGCGATGGCGGTCCTTTCGATCGCGACATCCTCGGCGCCCGCCAGGATCTGCCGGCGCACCGGCTCCGTGATGTCGAGGCATTCGAAAATGGCGCGTCGGCCGCGGTACCCGGTTCCGCCGCAGCGCTCGCAGCCGACGGGGCTGAAGAGCGCCGTGCCGGGCTTCAAGCCGAGCCCCTGGATGCGTGGATTGCGTTCCCAATCCTCGCAACTCACCTCGAATGGTCGGCGACAGTCCATGCAGAGCGTCCGCACCAGCCTCTGCCCCACCACGACCGTCAGGGTCGAGGCGATGAGGTAGCGTTCGACGCCGATGTCGACGAGTCGCGTCACGGCTGCCGCCGCCGTGTTGGTGTGCAGCGTCGTCATGACGAGATGGCCCGTCAACGAGGCCTGGATCGCGATCTTGGCGGTTTCGGGATCGCGGACCTCCCCCACCATGATGACGTCCGGATCCTGGCGCATGAAGGCCCGCAGCGCGGCCGCGAAGGTCAGCCCGACGGCCGGACGGACCTGGGACTGGTTGACGCCGGCGATCTCGTATTCGACCGGGTCTTCGATCGTGAGGATCTTGCGGCTCGCGTCGTTGAGCGAGGCGAGCGCCGCGGCGAGCGTAGTGGTCTTGCCGCTCCCGGTCGGGCCCGTCACGACGATCATCCCGTGCGGCTGGTTGAGCTTGTCGGTGAGAACGTTCCGGTCCCGCAGATTGAAGCCCAATTGGCCGAACTCGACCAAGCGCCCCCCGCGATCGAGCAGGCGAAGGATCGCGGCTTCCCCGGTCGTGGTGGGCATGGTGGCGACGCGAACGTCGAAGTCCCGCGACCGCACTCTGATGCGCATGCGCCCATCCTGCGGCTGCCGGTGTTCGGCGATGTTCAGCCCCGCCAGGATCTTGATACGCGACACGAGGGCGCGAGCCGGCGCGGCGCGGGGCGCCGGGATGGTGCGAAGCACACCGTCGACACGGACACGGATCTGGAGGTCGCGCCCCAGAGGCTCGATGTGAATGTCGCTGGCGCGCAGCGAAACCGCGGTGTCGAAGACGTCGTCGAGGGCTCGCACCACGGGGGCGCCGCTCGCGAGATCGCGCAACGCGTCGGAATTATCCGGCCCCGCATCGCTCGGCGTGTCCTCGGCGGGGATTTCGGCCGCACCCGCCCGCGTATCGGCGTCGAGCGCGATCTCGACGTCCTCGAAGCTGGCGATCTCGACCGCGACCTGACCGCCCAAGGTCAGGATCACGGCATCGATGGCATCGGCGTTGAACGGATCGGCCGTCGCGAGGTGCGGCGTGCCGTCGGCCGTGCGATAGGGGTAAAGGGAGGCCTCGTGGAGGAACGGCAGCGAGAACTCCGCCACGAGCGACGCCCCTTTGCGCAACGCATCCAGCGAAACCCGGGGGAGCGCCTGTGTCTCGGCCAGGAGATCGGCGAATTCGCCCGGCTTCAGGCGCGACGCGCCGAGCAGCCGCTTGCTCCAGGATACTTGGACGTCGTCGGCGCCGAAGCGCGACGAATCGATGTGCCCTGGCGGTAGAACACCGATGTTAACCAAAGCTTGAGCGAACGTTCGATGAGGCATGGGTGTAGCGCATCCGCCGAACTGGACAGCATCTGGCCATTATTATATCGTTAAAGGGGTCGTCTCGTTGAAAAAAATACACCGATGCGAGCCGACGATAACGTGTCGGTCACCGTAGAGTTCTGGATCTAGTTCGGAATCGATGCTTGACAGACACGCTTTCACCTCAATTGCGGCGACGGCGGTTGATCAACGCAACCCTGGTCTGCCTGTTGTCCTCCACTTTGGTGGGCTGCGACGACAAGAACGCCCCCAATCTTGGCGCGACGGCCAGTAACGATCCGGTCCCTGCAGTGGACTTCTCGGCGCGGGGCCCTGCCGTCCGAGGGAATTACGGCAACTTGACCGGCAATGCCCGCGCGCAGGCGGAGGTCTTCAACGGCACGGCTCCTGCCACGACCGAGACGACCGGTGCTTCAGGCGGCGATGATCGTGTCCGAACGGCCGATGCCAACGGCGACATCGTACCGGCCGGCAACGGCAGCTTCCAATTGAATTTCGAGAATGCCGATGTCGGCGCGGTCAGCAAGGCGATCCTTGGCGACATCCTGAAATCCAACTATCTCGTCGACAAGCGCGTTGCCGGGCAGATCACGCTGACCTCCTCGCAACCAGTGCCGCGAGCCCGCCTGGTTCCGCTGCTCGAAAGCGCCTTGGCCGGCCTCGGCGCCACGGTGGTCAAGGATCAGGATCTCTATCGTGTTGTACCGTCGGCGGACCCGGGGGGGATCGGCGCGCTCGACAGCCATGGGGAGGGCGACGGCTTCGGGACGTCGGTCATCACGTCGAAGTATATGC
>CAXUOD010000020.1:0-40735 GCA_964252585.1 uncultured Lichenihabitans sp.
TTGTGATGGTGGGCGCTGTAGGTCTCGAACCTACGACCCGCTGATTAAGAGTCAGCTGCTCTACCAACTGAGCTAAGCGCCCATCACATTCGATCGAGGGTCCCCGGTCGAGGTGCGGCGTTTAACAAGCGCCGCACCGGCTGTAAAGCCCCTTGGCAACCACGCGCCGCTCGACCGGCCCCCGGGAGCCCCGAACTCCGACGCGGCGCTCGGTCAGGCGAGCGCCATGGCGCTGCGCGCGCTGCCCCGGGCCCGCCAGGCCTGGAGCTTGTTCAAGGCTCCGAGATAGGCGCGGGCGCAGGCCACCAAGGTATCCGGATCGGCGCCGCGGGCCGTGAAGGCACGGCCGTCGACGCCGAGCCGCACCGTCACTTCGGCCTGCGCGTCGGTGCCCTCCGTCACGGCGTGGATCTGGAAAAGCTCCAGTTCCGCCTCGTGCGGCTCGAGTGCCCGGATGGCGTTGAAGATCGCGTCGACGGGCCCGTTGCCCCGCGCCTGATGGGTGCGATGCGCGCCATCGATGGCCAGCGTCAGGGTCGCGGTCTGCTGTCCGGCCGTGCCCGCGATGACGGTCAGGGCCTCCAGCACGATCCGGTCGTGGGCGTTCCCGAGTTCGTCGTCGATCAACGCCACGAGATCCTCGTCGTAGACGTGCTTCTTGCGGTCGGCGAGGTCCTTGAAGCGCTTGAACGCATCCTGCACCGCATTGTCGCCGAGCTCGTAGCCGAGGTCGCGCAGCTTCTCCTTGAAGGCATGGCGCCCCGAATGCTTGCCCATCACGAGCGACGTCTTGCTGACCCCGACGCTCTCGGGCGTCATGATCTCGTAGGTCTCGGCATTCTTCAGCATCCCGTCCTGGTGGATGCCGCTCTCGTGCGCGAAGGCGTTCCGTCCGACGATCGCCTTGTTGTATTGCACCGGGAAGGAGGTCACGGCCGAGACGCGCTTCGAGGCGCGCGTCAGCATCGTGGTCTCGACACCGGTCGTGAAGGGCAGCACGTCGCGGCGGGTCCTCAACGCCATCACGACCTCTTCGAGGGCCGCATTGCCGGCCCGCTCGCCGATGCCGTTGATCGTGCATTCGACCTGCCGGGCGCCCGCCTCGATGCCGGCCAGCGTGTTGGCGACCGCGAGGCCGAGGTCGTTGTGGCAATGGACCGAGAACACGGCCTTGTCGGCCCCCGGCACGCGGTTGCGGACGTCGCGGAACATGGCCGCATATTCGGACGGGGTCGCGTAGCCCACCGTATCGGGCAGGTTGATCGTGGTCGCGCCCGCCCGGATCGCGGCCTCGACGCAGCGGCACAGGTAGTCGAGCGGCGTGCGGGTGGCGTCCATGGCCGACCATTCCACATCCTCGACGAGCCCGCGGGCCTGCGACACCGTGCGGGCGATGATCTCCAGCACTTCGGCTTCCGACTTGCGCATCTGATGCGCGAGGTGGATCGGCGAGGTCGAAACGAAGGTGTGGATGCGAGGGTGCCGGGCCTCGCGGACGGCGGCGCCGGCCCGGGCGATATCGGCCTCGATGGCGCGGGCGAGCCCGGCCACGGTGGCCCGCGACACGCGCCGGGCGATCTCGGAGACGGCCTCGAAGTCACCCTCGGAGGCGATCGGGAAGCCGGCCTCGATGATGTCCACCCCCATTTCGTCGAGCAGTTCGGCGAGTTCGATCTTGTCCTCGAACGTCATGGTGGCGCCGGGGCATTGTTCGCCGTCGCGCAGGGTGGTGTCGAAGATCAAGACCCGGTCGGGCGGGGAGGCGGGAGAATGCGTCATGGAACGGTCCTGGAGCGGAGAGCGCCCGCGATGCGGCGCTGAAATCTGCGGAAACGAAACGGGATGATGTGGTCGCGACCCCTGAGCGCCCAGGCCCGAGGCCCGGCCGGCCCTCAGGGGCGGCTAAGGAGAAGACGGCTGAGGAGGAGGAGGTCGAAGCGGGCGAGCCGAAGGGCGGCAGCGCCGCGCGCACCGTCGGGCCGGGTCATCTCACGAGCGGAAGCCGCCACGCAAAGCCTCGATCGACCTCGGACTCCAGCCTGGTCGGAGTCCAACGCGCGGTTGATACAAGGCGGGATGGGGAAGATCAAGCCCGGATCCGGCTCCCGAGGCGCGTTCGCGCCCGCGGCACGCCATGCGCAGCAAACCAGGCATTTTGAAACGGGAACGCAAGGACCTGCCCTACCAGGCATCGCAATGCGACCTCGTTTGCAAGCTTAAACTACTGTTAACCTTGTTGCGGTATTAACGGATGGACCCGACATGAGCAAACCCGTGCCGCCGAAGGAGCGGTCGTGGAAGCCGAGCGGGGCTCGACGGCATCGCGTGCGGTGCCGGTTGGAATCGATCCACCGCCGGGAGTGCCGCATGTCACTGTCTGTCGCCAGCAACGCTGCAGGTTACGGCAAGCCGCTCGGATACGGTCTCGTGGGACTGTCGGCCATCTCGCTCGGTGGCGATGCGCCGCAGCGGTCCAGCGCGGCTCCGTCCTGGAGCTGGACGCCGCCGTCGACCGGATCCGTTTCTCGCGACCCACGCCTGTCGAACCTGATGGCGGTCCTGTCCCGGTTCACGAGCCCGGACCCGGACGCCACCGCGCCGAGTCGCGGCCGAGGGATCGGCGCTTCCGGATCGTCGTCGAGCACCGGTGCGGCACAGAGCGTTGCCGTGGGCCTTCTGCAGGCCCTGAACGACAGCGGCGCGGCGCGGTCGTCACCTGCGCCTTTCGCATCGGAGGGTGATCCCTCCGAGCTCGATCCGCGGCCGTTGCAGGATCTGGCGCAGGCATCGACAAGCGCCACGCCGGCCCTCACGCCCGGCCCATCCGCCCAAGACGCCTCGGAGGACCCTTCGGTGTCGAAGGCCGACGCCCAGCTCGAAGCCCTGTTCAAGACGCTTCAGGCTTACGGATTGTAGGCGCGCCGCGCCTCCGATCGTCGCGGCCGATGCTGGCGTAGCTCGCCGAGCTTGTCGGCCGATCAGAAGCTATCCGCGGGGCGCGGCGCCGACCCGCGCAGGGCCGGCCCCCCCGTCGGAACGCAGGACGCGATCGAGCCAAGAGCAGCGCCGCGGACACGCTGGAGGCGCCGCGCCGCAATGTCGCCCGCCGCCTCTGTCCGGATGTTCGCCTTTCTTCTCAGAACCGCCTACACTGACGCCGCAGTGCGAAAAGCGGAACCGGAGGGTGCCGTGCCGGAGACGGAACCAAGACGTCATATCCTGGAGCGGCGGCTCTTCGAGGCCCGTGCCGTGCTCACGTTCGAGTGGCTTTGGCCGCTGATCGTTGCGGCCGGCGTGCTCGTGGCGGTGTTCCTCGCCGTGTCCTGGCTCGGCGTCTGGGTCGCGCTGCCTCATGCGGCGCGCATCGCCGGGGTCGGGCTCTTCGCGGCGGCTTTCGTGGCCGTCCTGGTGCAGGGCTTCCGCACTCGACGCCCGGAGCGGCGCGACGCCCTGGCCCGCCTCGATCGCGATTCAGGAGATCGCCACCATCCCGTTTCGGCGAGCCAGGACAGTCTCGCCAACGCCGGCACCGATCCCGTCACGCAGGCCTTGTGGGATCTCCATCGCCGGCGTCTCGAGACGGCGCTGTCACGTGTCGAAGTCGCGGCTCCTTCGCCCCGTCTCGTCGACCGCGACCGTTACGCCTTGCGGGCCGCTGCCGTGCTGGCGCTGGCCGCCGCCGCCTTCGTGGCGGGTCCGGATCGCTACGGGCGCGTGGCGGCAGCCTTCGATTGGCAAGGTTCGGGGATCGCGGGCCAGGGCTTCCGCCTCGACAGCTGGATCGACCCTCCGGCCTATACGGGCCGCCCGCCGGTGCTCCTGTCGGCGCGATCCACGCCCGTCACCGGCCAGCCTGGACCGGGCCAGCCCGGCACGGGCCAGCCCGCAGGCCAGCCTGGGATCGAAGGATCGGCATCGGGCGAAACGGCGACCAACCGTTCGGATCGGCCGAAGACCATTTCGGCGCCGATCAATTCCGTCGTCGTCGTCCGCTCCGCCGGGGAGGGTCTGGTCGACATCACGACGGAGGGCGCGATCCGTCCGGTCCAGCCCGCGGCGGGGGCCGGGTCCGGAAAGACCGATGGCGGCCCATCCCGTCCGGCATCGACCGTCGCTGCGGTTTCCCAGACGGGAGCCGGCTCCGCGGCGACGTCCGCGAAAGCCGCCGAAGCGGAGCACCGCTTCACCCTCGCGGGCGACGGCCGCGTCACCGTGAGCCGCGACGGTACGCCGATCGCGCGCTACGATATCCGCGCCATCCCGGATCTGCCGCCCACCATCGCGCTCGTCGGCCAGCCGGCCCGCAACGTCCGCGGCTCGCTGACCTTGCGCTACACGGTCGGCGACGACTATGGCGTGATCGCCGCCGCGGCGGAGTTCGCCGAGCCCGTCGTCGGCGGCAAGCCGGTGACCGGTCGCACGCTGGTCGACCCGCCGAAACTGGCGCTGATGCTCCCGGCGGCGCCGCGCGGGCTTGGGCAAGGGGAAACCACGGCGGACCTCGGCGACAGTCCCTGGGCCGGCGCGACGGTCTCGATGGTGCTCAGCGCCAAGGACGAAGGCGGCAACACCGGGCGTAGCGCTCCCGTCAGCGTCGTCCTGCCGGCACGGTCCTTCGCAGATCCGATGGCCCGCGCGCTCGTCGAACAACGGCGCGACCTCGTTCTCGATCCCGACCACCACGACCGCCTCGACACGGCGCTGGATGCCCTGACGCTGGCGCCCGACCTCTTCGACATGCCGCCCGCCGTCTATCTCGGGCTGCGTACGGCCAAGATGCGTCTCGACAATGCCAAGGGCGATCCGGATCTCGTCGCCGTGGCGGACCTGCTCTGGGCCATGGCGCTGCAGATCGAGGATGGCGATCTCAGCCAGACGGAACGCGACCTGCGCGCCATCCAGCAGCAGCTCAAGGATGCCCTGGCCCGCAATGCGCCGCCCGAGGAGATCAAGAAGCTGACGGACGCCCTACGCCAGCAACTCGACAAGTTCCTCGCCGAAATGGCGCAGAAAGCGGACCCCTCGGCGAAGAACGACCAGCCGTCCGATCGGCCGACCAGGACTATCACGCCCCAGCAATTGCAGGCGATGCTGGACCGGCTCGAGAAGAGCGCCAGATCGGGCGACATGGCCGAGGCGCAGCGCGCGCTCGACCAATTGCGCAACATCCTCGAAAACCTGAAGACGGCCAAGCGTCGATCCAGCCAGCAGAACCAGGCGTCGCGGCAGAGACAGAAATCCATGGGCGCGCTCGATCGCATGATGCGCGACCAGCAGGCCCTGCGCGATCAGACGTTCCAGCACGGCCGTCAGGACCAGAAGTCGGCCCGCAACCCGGACCAGGATAGTGACGATGCCGATCCGTCCCAGGGCGGCGACCCTCAAAACGGGCAGCAAGGCGGCCAACCGCAAGCGGACCAGGGCGACCAGTCGCAGGGTGACCCGTCGCAAGGCGACCAACCCGGCGCGGATGGCGGCAAGAGCGGGCAGGGTGGCCTTCAGGGCCGCCAAAAGGCACTGCGACAAAAGCTCGGGCAATTGCAAAAGCAGATGCGGGACATGGGTCTCGACGGCGAGAAAGGGTTCGATGCCGCTGGGCAGGCCATGAAGGAGGCCGAGAACGCGCTTGGCGAAGGCTCGGACGGCACGGACCGCGCCGTGGAAGCCCAGGGGAGGGCGCTACGCGCCCTTCAGCAGGGCGCGCAGGGCTTGGCCAAACAGATGGCCCAGGGGCAACAGGGCGACGGCGAGGGTCAGCAGGACAGCGAGGAGGGCGAAGGCCAGGACGACGGCACGGGCGACCGGACCGGAATGGATTCGGACCCTCTGGGTCGCCCGCGGGCGACCCACGGAACGTCGGGTCGCGACCTCGAGTTGGGTCAGGGTCTCGCGGCCCGGGCCCAGCAGGTTCTGGAGGAGTTGCGCCGCCGCCTCGGTGACCCCTCGCGTCCCCAGGAAGAGCAGGATTATCTGGAGCGGTTGCTCAAGCACTACTGAGGCGCGCGGCAGCACCGAACCGTCCTTGCGTGCCGCGTCGTCGGCCCCGACGGTTGACGGATCACGGTTGGGGGCCAATTGCCTTTCCGCTGGACCAGGGCGGCCAACGCATGACAGGCTTCAGCGTCGAACCGACGGTTCCGGTCAAGGACGTACCATGACGGCGCATTTCCATCAGTTCCCCTGCCTCAGCGACAATTACGGCTTGCTGGTTCACGACTCCGCGACAGGCGCCACGGCCGCCATCGATGCTCCCGACGCCGCAGCCGTAAGCGGCGCGCTGGAGACGACCGGTTGGAAGCTCACCGACATTCTGGTCACCCATCATCACGCCGACCATGTCGGCGGCATCCCGGCGTTGAAGGCGCGGTTCCCCGCGATACGGGTCGTCGCTCCTGCCGCCGAAGTGGCCAAGATCGGTCATGTCGACCTCAGCGTCGCCGAGGGGGACGCTGTGTCGGTGGGTCATCTCGAGGCCAAGGTGATCGCGACGCCGGGTCACACGGCCGGGCACATCGTCTACTGGTTCGAGGAGGACGCGGCTCTCTTCGCCGGCGACACGCTTTTCGCGCTCGGTTGCGGCCGCGTTCTCGAGACGCCCATGGCGGTGATGTGGGAATCGCTGCTCAAGCTCACCCAATTGCCCGGCGAGACGCAGGTCTATTGCGGCCACGAATACAGCCAGAGCAACGCGAGGTTCGCGCTCACGGTCGAACCCGGTAATGCCGTGCTGCAGGAGCGTGCCCGCGACATCGACGCCCTCAGGGCCGCGAACAAACCGACCCTGCCCACCACCATCGCGCTGGAACTTGCAACGAACCCCTTCCTTCGCGTCGCGCAACCGGCCGTCCAAGTTGCAGCCGGCCTGCCGGGCGGCGATCCGGCCGAGGTCTTCGCCGTCCTGCGAGAGCGGAAAAACCGAGCCTGATCGTGAGCGACCCCATCGTAACGGCGACTTCGCAGGCCCGGGAGGTGGTGCGAAAGCTGGGGCTCGGCCCCCACCCCGAAGGTGGCCATTATCGCGAGACCTTTCGGGACGAGCGCTGCGACCCCGAAGGGCGGCCGGTCTCGACCGCCATCCTGTTTCTCCTGGCCGGCGATGAAGTTTCGGAGTGGCACCGTGTCGATGCGGTCGAGATCTGGCACTATTACGCGGGAGCGCCCCTCGTCCTGACGCTCTCGCCGAACGGCCACGATGCCTCGGCGCATCGTTTGGGGCCGGCCTTCGATGCCGGCCAGAGCCCGCAGATCGTCGTACCGGCCGGGTGCTGGCAGACGGCCGCGAGCCTCGGTGCCTGGACGCTCGTCGGCTGTACCGTTGCGCCCGGCTTCCGCTTCGAAGGTTTCGAACTGGCCCCCCCGGGGTGGCGCCCGATGCCGCGAGCGCGGGCGTAGCGCGGGCATCGGGAACGCCAGGAGATATCAGCAGCAGGCTGCAGGCACCGCGGTCGTGGATCGATCCCGCACGATGCCGGGAACCCGCCAGTTCTTCAGGCTGCTCCAGGCCTTGCGGTCGAGCCGAAAACGATCCGACGCCGCGAGGCCCCGGCCATCGGGCGAGGGGTCGAGACCCGTCCCGCAGGACGTGAAACCGCATTTCTCGAGGACGCGGCGGAAGCCGGGATCGAGCACGCGCGAGGACGCCGAGACAAGCGGAGTCGCGGTCAGCATGAACGCGATGTCGACCATGGCCTGGACGGCTTCCGTCCCGAGCCCCTGTCCGGCGGCCTTCGGTTCGAGCCAAGCCCGCAGCCGCAGACCGCATTGGTCGATGCTGTCGCGGAGCGGCGCGAGGCCGATGGCCCCGATGCTGCGGCGGTCGGGCCCACGCCCGGTCAGGACGAGCGAGAGATGGGTTCCGGCGGCATTGCCGGCGCGCCAATCGGCCAGAATGGACGATGCCATCGCGACCTCGGCTTCGATCTGCGCAGCCGTGAGCGGATCGCCGGAAACGCTCTCGGGCGTGCTGTCGGACCCCAGAAAGCCGGCCGCGTCCGAAGCATCGGCCATGATGGGCCAGCGCAGCCAGAGCCGCCGCGTTTCGAGCCTGAAGATGTCTTCGCGGATGATGTCGGGAAACATGACCGGAACTCCAGAACCCGGGAACCGCTTAGCGGCCCCGGAACGACGAAGGGAGAGGTGATGTTCACCTCCCCCTGGCCGTCTTCGGCTCTGTGTCCGGGCTTTCTGGAACCTCGAGGTTCCGGGAAGGACCATCCACCGGGGTGTCGTGAGCACCGGTGGGGTCCTTCGTTCACCCCACCTATTCCGCGGCCTCGGCAGCCACGGTTTTCTCGATGACCGCTACATAGGTTCGGCCGCTGGCTTTCTTCTGGAACTCGACCTTGCCCTCACAAAGGGCGAACAGCGTATGATCCTTGCCCATGCCGACATTGGCGCCCGGATGCCACTTCGTGCCGCGTTGGCGGACGAGGATATTGCCGCCGACAACCGCTTCGTTGCCGAATTTCTTCACGCCGAGGCGGCGGCCGTCGGAGTCGCGGCCGTTGCGGGACGAACCGCCTGCTTTCTTATGAGCCATTGTTTCTGCTCCTGATGTCTAGGATCGACCGGCGCCGCAGAAGCTTCGAGCCCCCGGCCTGGCGCGGCCGACCACGATGATTGAACTCAGGCTGCGCCGGCTTCCGCCGATGCGGCCTCGGGAGAATGCGCGGCCGGCACGTCGGCCGAACCGGACCCGCGCGGCTTTCGCGTTTGACCAGCCAGCAGGATCTCCGTGATCCGGACCACCGTCAGGTCCTGCCGATGGCCACGCTTGCGCTTCGAATTTTGCCGCCGGCGCTTCTTGAACGCGATCACCTTGGGACCGCGCTTCTGCGCCACGATTTCTGCCGCTACGCTCGCCCCCTCGATCAGAGGAGCGCCGATCTCGACGGCCTCCCCGTCGCTGTAGCTCAGCACCTGGTCGAAGGTCACTTCCGAACCGGCTTCACCCGGCAACGTCATGATGACGATCTCGTCCTCGGCCGCGACCTTGTATTGTTTACCGCCCGTCTTGATCACTGCGAACATGTCGACCTCGTCTCCAGCTCTACCCTGTGGGGCGGCCGTCTTTTTGTGCAGCACTGAACTGCTTTTTGAGGCAGGGCGATCGAGGCCGATACAACAACGGCCGCAGGCGACAACCGTCGCCGCCCTACCAACTCCGGCTTCTACGAAGCGAGGGCGCGAGTGTCAACCGGTTTCGGGAGCCGTGACGGGATGATGGAGCGATGGATTGCAAACGCCGTTCGATCCCATCAGGCGCGTGCCGATGGCGGCGGCCGACTACCTTTCTCCGTTTCCGCGGGGCATCTGTGGTCTCGGCTGAGGACTCGGGAAGAGATCATCGCCCAGCCCGGGCGATGCGCTCGAAACGGCGTTCGAGGGAACCTAAAGGCAGTCGACGCCGTATGTTGCGCGAACAGTTTCGCGTCTGAGGCGTTCAAGGCACTTATCAGGGAGGACAATCATGCGTCGCATTATCGTTTCGATCGCGGCTCTCGCGTTGCTCGGTTCTGTCGGCACAGCCGAAGCCGGCTGCATCACAGGTGCGATCGTCGGCGGCGTGGCGGGCCATATGGTCGGTCACGGAGGCGTCGGAGCTGCGGCGGGCTGTGCCGTGGGACATCACAACGCCAAGAAAAAGGACATGCCGAAGAACTGAGGTGCCCTCGAGGGTCGGACATCTCGACGTCCTCAGCGATCGTGACGCACGACCTTGCAGGTCAATCCATGCGGGGTGCACGCGATCCCCGGAGTCGAGCATTGGCCCCGACCATCGTCGTCGGCGATGCACACGACGCAACCGTCGGTCCAGGTGGCGCAATCAGGGTTTTGCCGTCCGTAACCCTGGATCGACATCTTGGCGCCGTGCAGGATCGGTGGGGCCTTGGCACTGTCGGCCAAGGCTTGGCCGCCCCAGAAAGCCATCGCGGCCAGTGCTGCCCATCTTAATGCAAGCATGGACTTCCGTAGCCGATCGCGAGGCCGGTGAGAAGAGCCAACCGGCGTGACAGTCGCCGGGCCTCATGCTAGCCGCAGCCATGCTCGAAGGACTTCCTCCCAACAACGCCGCGCAATTGCTCCGCTTTTCCTGTGACGAGGCTGGAGCCAGAGCGGCATCCGACATCGTGGTGGAAGTCTTCGATCCTGCCGGCATCGCGGCCGCCGCGTTCGAGGACGAGGCGAGCGCCATCGATCCTAAGCCCTGGCTGGTCGAAATCTATTTCGGACAAGGGATCGACGAAGCATCCATCAGGGAGGTTCTGACCCAGGCGGTCGGCCCCGAGGTGGCCGCCAGTATCGTGACCGAAAAGGTCGCGCAGCAGGACTGGGTGTCGAGATCGCTGGCCGGGCTGGCTCCGGTCAGGGCAGGACGTTTCCTCGTCTACGGGGCGCATGACCGCGCCACGGTCAAGGCCAACGACCTGGCGCTGCAAATCGAAGCCGCACTGGCTTTCGGCACCGGCCATCACGGGACGACACGAGGATGCCTTTTGGCACTCGACGCCGTTCTCAAACGCCGCCGACCCCGCCGCGTCCTCGATCTCGGCACGGGCACCGGTGTTTTGGCCATGGCGGCCGCAAAGGCTCTGAAGAACCGGATCTCGTGCAGCGATCTCGATCCCGTCGCGGTCGAGGCCGCACGGGCGAACGCGGTCGGCAACGGGGTGGGGACCTGGGTGAAGCCGGTGAGGGCAGCCGGTCTGCAACATCCCCGGCTACGGGCAGGCGCTCCCTACGATCTCATTCTGGCCAATATCCTGGCAGGGCCGTTGCGCGCCATGTCCCGTAGCATCGGTGCTCATGCGGCCCCCGGCGCCGACCTGATCCTGTCCGGACTGCTGCCCCGGGACGTTCCCGGCATCCTGTCGAGCTATGGCGCGCAGGGGTTTGCGCTGGAACGCCGTGGATCGCTCGAAGGCTGGGTGGCGCTCCACCTTCGCAAACGCCTCCACGCGTGACCCCGAACGGAAAAGAGCGGCCTCCGAGAGGCCGCTCTTTTCCAGAGGCTCGATGGTGCGGACGTGTCCGAGGACATCCCTAGCCGCCGAGTGCCGTCACGGACAACGCGCGGCGCGACAATCCTCATAGTAGGCGACTTCGGCCTGGTCGGACCAGTTATCGATATCCCGAAGCCGCCGCATCGACTTCCTGTCGGATCCGACCATCCAGGCGCGTTTGACGTGATGTATGAGTTCGTTCAGCGGCGAACGCTGATGGGAGGTACCCAAAGAGGCAAGTTTGGTAATCATTCGCATTGTTTTCTTCTTGGCAGCCGCGCGATCGCCGGCTCTTTTCGAGAAGAGCCCGGTTACCGCGCGGATCGTGGCTGACCGGCGCCCCAAAGGGCGACACCGTCACCGGCGCTTCATCGCGTCGTGTGTTCCTGAGATAAGCGTAATGGCTCATATTGCATCGCCGCAGTGCCGCTTTTTGCATCGCAGCAAAGCTGCCATTCCATCACTGCAGGGCTGCCGGCGATATGGCCGCGGAGGTTAGAGACGAGCCAATGTAACGGGCTCCGTGCCCGTCATGCCGAGCGCGCGGGCGGAGGCAGACGAGAGGTCGATGATCCGACCGCGTGCAAAGGGGCCTCGGTCGTTGATCCTGACCACCACGGATCTCCCGGTGCGGCGGCTTGTCACGAGCACCCGCGTGCCGAAGGGAAAGAAGCGATGTGCTGCCGTGAAGGCCCCGGCATTCAGGCGTTCGCCACTGGCCGTGCGGTGACCCCAAAAGCCTGGCCCATACCAGGATGCGAGGCCGCCTGTCCCGACACCACGGAAGCTGTGGGCTTCGGCGACGCCGGCTGTCACCGACACTGAAAGCATGAGAGTAGGCAGCACAAGGGACTTAAGTTTCACTATCAATCGATCCCGTTCAGTTTGGTCTGAGCCGGGACCATAAGTCGGTTTAAGGCGAGAATGTGGGGCAGAGTAGGAGGTTCAAGGCTCGGTTTAGTACAACCAGAAAACTGGCCCTGATCTTGCCATCGAGGGTCTATTCAAGCCCCCGCAAGGCGCTACCTGAGGCCACATGGCTCTATACTAGCGCCGGTCATTCTAAGCTTGCCAGCACTTGATGGTGCAAGTCCGGGGAAGTCGTCACCGCCGTCGGGCACGTCATATTAAAGTCATGAGCGGGATCAACCACGCAGGTCGGAGCGGTCTCTCGCAGCTTCGCTCGCTGCTTCGATGCCGCAAGATGAACGGCCGTTCAGGTCCGTGGCGCGACGCGAAAGACCAATTAGATCCCGAAATAAAGTGCGGCATTGTGAAGCGGCTTATCCACGGAAAATCGTAAAGGGGATGGTCGATCCAGGCCTCAGGCAGTTTTGCGCGCAGGTCGGGGCAGCGTTCGACACCCTAGACGCTCGCACGTCCCGCTGCTCGGACGAGCGGAAGCGGCTGCAGCTCCGCGGGGGCTGACGGACCGTCCGCGACGTCGATCATAGGGCAAATGCAACGAGAAAGCAGCTTTCGCGGCCTGGGCAGCCGCTTTCGCAACAGAGCCTTTACCTTATTTCATCAAATTGGCATTCCGCCCGACGAGACGTGCTGGTCATGCCTTTGCAGATCCTGATCGCCGACGACGACATCCTCTCGCGTGATGTCATGGCCCATATCCTGGCCCAGCGGGGCCACGCCGTGACGTTGGCGGCCGACGGTCTCCAGGCGCTCGAAGGCCTGCGCCGCGAGCATTTCGATCTCGCGATCCTGGACTACCACATGCCGCTGATCGATGGCGCTACTGCGGCCCGTCACGCCTGCGAGGCGGCTGCCCGGCATGGCCGGACGCGGTTCATCGGCGTGACGGCCGACCCCGACGGGCTCGAGTTGCGCGACTCGGCCGGCCATGTCTTCGATGCGATCGTGCAGAAGCCGCTGAGCCTTCCTGTCTTCGTGGAGGTGGTCGAGGCCTGCCTCGCAGGTTTGCGCGGCGCCGAAGCGGAGCGGAACATCCTTGCCTTATGGCGAGCGGCCGGGTTCGAACGAAGGCCGCGGGTCAGGCTCGTCGGGCAGGACGTCGAAGATTGGGCGATGCCGCTCGACGACTATTTCGATCTGTCCCGGCCGGCCAATCCGGATCTCGTGCTGCTCGGCGAAGGTGTGACGTTGCTCGAACTCGCGACCCTGCGGACCGAGGACAGCTTGTTCGCACTGCCGATGGTCGACACCGCGGGCCGGTGGGGACGTCTCGCTGATGCTGCGTTCGATGCCGAGGATCCGGCCGGCTGGAGCGATGCGGCCGCGGCTGCCAAGACTTTCGCGTCGCGCCGGTCCTTGCTGACGAGCCGGTTCCTCGGCGCGACACGCCTGTCCGACCAGCTCCTGGCCTATATCTTCGTGTCGGGACGCGACCTCAGTCCCATCGGGCCCGAGACCGACGAATGGACCGCGGTCTACCCGGGCTTTTTTCCCTTGCGACGGATCCGGCACGTCGCCGAGCGTCTCGCGCTCGAGGGTTGGCTGGTGCGGAGCAAGGAAGACGCCGGCATCGCGCTCGATCTACCTCGTTTCAGCCTGACGCCCGCGGCCCTGGTACAGCTTACCGGCAACGATCTGTCGGATGCCTTCCCGCCGCCCGTTCGCCTGCGCGGCTGATGACCGTTCCGCCGCGACGGAGGCGGCGGCATCCGCCCATGATCGCGGCCGGGCAGCGGCTCAGGGATGGGCCGCAGCATTGATGGTCAAAGGGCGACGACGCCAGACCATGGTGGTGCCGGGTTCGGGCGCCAAGAAAGCGTCGTCCGGGATTTTGGCCTCCTGCCGGGCCGCGACCAGCGCCCGAAGGGGAGCATCGATGGCCTCGTCGGTGAGTTGAAACGTGCCCCAGTGGATACCGAGGCTGAGGTTGGCTCCGAGATCGCGATGGGCCCGGACCGCGTCGGCCGGGTTCATATGCTGGCCCGACATGAACCAACGCGGTTCGTAGGCGCCGATCGGCAGCAGCGCGATATCGGGCTCGAACAACCTGCCGATCTCCTTGAGGTGCGGCCCGTATCCCGTATCGCCGGCAAAGAACAACCGGCCGGCTGCGGTTTCGACCACGTGGCCACCCCAAAGCGCACGTCGGCGGTCGAACGGTGTTCGGCTCGACCAGTGTTGGGCCGGGACATAGGTGACGTCGACATCCCTAGCGGGCGTACAGGCCTGCCACCAATCGAGTTCGATCACGTTCCCGATGCCGTGTCGCGCCAGTAGCGCGCCATTGCCCAGTCCCGTCAGGATCACCGATGGCCCGCGGTCTTTCAAGCGGAGGAGGGTCGGCAGATCGAGATGGTCGTAGTGGTTGTGGCTGAGTAGCACGAGGTCGATACGGGGAAGGTTGTCGAACGCGATCCCGGGGGCTCGTGCCCGCTGCGGCCCCACGAACGAGAAGGGGCTCGCACGATTCGAAAACATGGGGTCGGTAAGGATATTGCAGCCCTCGACCTGGATTAGCACCGTCGAATGACCGACCAGCGTGACCAGGATCTCGCCGCGCTGTGCTGCGGCGGGTGGCACGCAGGTTGGCGCGATGCCCTGGTGCTTCGGCCAGGGCGCCCGTTGGCCGGTCCATCTCCAGCGCAAGAGATCGCCGAGGCTCTTGTCGAGGTCCAGGCCGGGATTGAAGAAGCGTTCACCATCGAAGTGATCGGATGGTTTCGAAACGGGAGCGAGGTTGCGGTTCATCGACCGTGATTGATCCGGCCTTTGCGGCGAAAGCGCGAGGCATCTGCTCGAACCCATAACACGTCGCGCGCATTGACGAGGGATCGAATCTCGAAGGGCTGACGACCTCATGCCGAGCGTTCCGCATATTCTCGCCATGGCTGCGGCCATCGCCATGTTGCCTCCTGCGGCGGCGAGTGCCGGCGCGGATCCTCTGGCGCCGTACCTCCGGCACCGACGCGTCGTCGTAGCACTCGCGTCCTCGTCCTCCGATCCGCATCTGGCCGCTCAACGCCGGATCTTCGAAACCATGGGGGCGGGCGCACGGGAGCGCGATCTCGTCCTGTTGGAGGCCACGGACGGCACGCCCGCGGGTTCGGCTCTGCGACGTCGCTTCGGGGGCGGCTCGGGTTTCCGGGCCGTGCTGATCGGGAAGGACGGCGGCGCGAAGGCCTCGTCGGAGCTGCCCATGCCTGCAAGCGATCTGTTCGCTACGATCGATGCCATGCCGATGCGCCGGGCCGAGATGTTGCGGCAGACACAATGAGCGCGGGGCTCAAGCCGCTTTGGCGTCGGCCACGGCGGCGGGGTGGTCGAGCGTGAAGATCATGGAACCGACGGGCTCGGGTCGGCCGAAGTAGTAGCCCTGGACCTGGTCGCAGCCCGCCGCCTGGAGCTGCTCGAACTGCTCCGGCGTCTCGACGCCTTCCGCCGTCGTCGTCATGCCGAGGCTTGCGCCGAGAGCCGCGATCGAGCGCACGATCTTGATGCAATCGGGGCGGCTCGCCAATTCGCGGACGAAGCTCTGGTCGATCTTGATCTTGTCGAAGGGGAAGCGGCGCAGGTAGCTCAACGACGAGTAGCCGGTCCCGAAATCGTCCATCGCGATGCGAACGCCATGAGAGCGGATCTCGTGCAGGGTCGCCAGGGTGGCGTCGCTCTCCGTCAGCATCACGCTCTCGGTGATCTCGAGTTCGAGCCGGGTGGGCTTCAGGCCGGAGGCGAGGAGAGCGTCCTTGATCACGCCCACCAGGTTCTTGGATTTGAATTGCGCCGGCGACAGGTTGACGGCCAGCGTCATGCCGTCGGGCCACTGCACGGCGCAGCCACAGGCCTGCCGCAGGACCCACTCCCCGAGTGCCGCGATCATGCCGATTTCCTCGGCGATGGGGATGAACTCCGACGGGGGCACCAGGCCGCGCACGGGATGTCGCCAGCGCAGCAACGCCTCGTATCCGGTGATGACGATGCGACGCGCATCGACCAAAGGCTGGAAGAAGACCTCGAGCTCGTCCTTGAGCAGCGCCTTGCGGAGATCGGTTTCGAGTCCGAGCCTTGCCCGTCGCGCCGCGTCCATGTCCTGCTCGAACAGGCGATAGGTGTTTCGCCCGTCCCGTTTCGCCCGGTACAGCGCAAGGTCGGCATTCTTCATCAGTTCGTCGGCCGTTCGGCCGTCGACCAGGGCCGACGCGATGCCGATGCTGGTGGTGATCCGGATGTCCAGACCCTCGATGTCGAAATCCTCGCTCATCGCGCCGATCAGCCGCTTGGCCAGGGCGGCGCTCTCGTCCGCGTCGTCCCTGCCGACCTGGAGGATCGCGAATTCATCGCCTCCAAGCCTCGCCACGATGTCGCCGTCCCGCGCATTGGCGAGGAGGCGCTTGCCGACCTCGCGCAGGAGTGCGTCGCCGATCGGGTGTCCGAAACTGTCGTTGACGTCCTTGAAGCCGTCGAGGTCGAGGCAGTGAACCGTGAAGCTCCCGCCGCGCCGTTCGAGGCGGACCAGGGCGGATTCGAGCTGCTCGCCGAAATAGACGCGGTTGACGAGGCCCGTCAGTGCATCGTGATGGGCCAGATAGGTGATCTGGGCCTCCGCCTGACGCCGCTGCGAAATATCCTCATACGTCGCCACCCACCCGCCTTCGGGCATCGGCTGATGCGACACGGACAGGGTCTTGCGGTCCGCGAGATCCTGGACGAAGCCGATAGCCTCGCCCTCGACGGCGAGGCTCTTCTGCCGGTCGTGGACCTGCATCAGCTGCGGGCTCGACGCGAGCTCGAGCAGGTCGGCGAACAGGATCCCGGGGATGGGGGCGAAATCGAGCGAGAAGAGATCGGCGAAACGCTGATTGTAGACGACGAGCCGGTCGGCCGCGTCCACCATGCACAGCGCCTGGGACATGTTGTTCAACGCCGCATCGAAACGCTTGTTCTGTATGCCGAGTTCGCGGTCCCGCCGTTGCAGGATGTCGTTGCGGGTCTGGAGCTGCGTATTGACGGTCCTGACCTCGGTGTTGGCGCGTTCTAGCCCCGTGGAGGCCTGCCGCAGATCCTGAGCCAGGCTGTGCAGGTTGGCATGGGCGCGCCCGAGCTGCTTGTTATGAAGTCCCAACAGCAGCACGAGGCCCGTTCCGAAGGCGAAGAGGCCGGCCACGACGCCGGAAAAGATCCAATGCAGCTTGATCAGTTCGCGCTGGTCTTCCCCGACCCTGTCGCCGCCGAACTTGTTGGCCGCCGCCGCCAGTTGCGCCAGCCTCGAATCGAGCGGAGCGAGCAGCGCCAGGGCGGTTTCCGCCACACCGGGTTTCTGGATCTGATCGATCATCGGGCCGAGCTTGACGATCGCTTCGGCCAGTTGTGCCACCACGCCGGCATGGTCCGGATCCCGGCTCGCGAATTCCTTGAACTCGCCGTTGTCCATGACGGTGAGCCTGTTCGACAGAATGTCGAAGCGAAGCTGCACGTCGTCGACGTCGACCATGCTTCCCGGCATGTTGGCGGCGGCGATCTTCTCCTCGAGCCGCGTGAATTCGGCGACCGCCTGGCTGGCCAGCCAGCAGATGTTATAGCGGGAGACGTCCTTTAGGGTGTTCTGCCGGTCGGCGATCAGAGACGACACGTTGAGGGCCGCGATCAAGAGGCCGCACATCAGCGCGAAGAAGACGACCTTTCCGGTCCTAAGCGACCACACGCGACGCTTCCCTGTGCTCGATCCCGTCGGACCCCGCGCCGTCATCAGCTCTGCGTGACGTCATGATCGATCGATCTAACCAATGCTGGCCAGGAACCGGATGGCGATTTTCGCCGCGAGATCGAGCCTTCAGCTCCAGCTGAAAATTGCCGAGTTACCGCTATGCTCGCGAACTTCGACACTTTCAACCCAAACACGTCCTCCGCTCTGTTTATCGATGATCTCGTTTACTCGTTCGTAAACGAAACGCGCTGTTGCCTCGCAGCCGACGTCCGGCAGGATGCGGATATCGGCCAAACCGGCGTGCCCGAGTTCTTCGAGCCGCGATCGCTCGGGGTCGTCCTCGGCGACCACCAGCGTATGGTCGAACATGTCGTGCAACCATTGCCGAACGGGCTTCAGGCCGCCGAAATCGTAGCACCAACGCCGCTCGTCGAGCTCGCGCGTCGCGAAGACGAACTTGAACGCCAGCGCATAGCCATGCAGCAGGCGGCAGTGGGAGTGATCTGCCCGCCATTGCCGAAAGCAGCAGGATAGCCCTTCATTGTGATCGTAGGTCTTCGTCGACCGGAAAAGCCCCGTCCGGGTCGAAACCGTCAGGGCATCGGGGTTGAGCTGCTGGTTCATGACACCGCCTCCGGACCACAACGACGTCACCGTTCACTCGGCATTGCGCTCGAGCATGGCGCATTCCTGCAGGAACTCGGACTTCAGCTGCTGATTGGTGGCGAGTTCGCCGTAATAGCTGGTATTCACCATCCGGCTCGACCGCGATGCGCGCACGCCACGATGGCTCTTGCACATGTGGACGGCGCTGATCCGCACCGCGAGGCCGCTCGGCTCCGTGTTGTCGACGATGAACCGTTCGATCTGCTTGACGAGTTCCTCCTGGATCTGCAGCCGCGACGAGAAGTAGTCGACGATCCTGTCGTACTTCGACAGGCCGATGATCTTGCCTTCTGCGGACGGCAGGATGCCGATGACGGCGTGTCCGTAGATCGGCATCAGGTGATGCGCACAGGTCGAACGAACCGCGAGCGGGCCCGTCACGATCAACTGGTCGCAACGCTCGACGTTGTCGAACTCGGTGATTTTCGGAGGCTGGGCATAGCGGCCCCGCATCGTCTCTTCGACGAACATCTTGGCGACGCGTGCCGGGGTATCACGGGTGTTGTGGTCGTTGCGGTGATCGATCATCAGCACGTCGAACAGCTCTTCGAGCTTGCGAGCCACGGCCTCCTTCATCGCGGTCTTCTGAGAGTCGTTCATATAGCCGATCACGGCCTGGTTCCCCAGACTGGCGACCGTCCAGGCATCCACGACGACGACCTTGTTCATCCTAAACTCCGATCCTGTACCAATCTACCGATAGATGAGACTTGTGAATCCCACGTTACGAGTTCCCAGGGGCCCGCTAACCAAATGAAAGTTACGTCCAAAAAGTCCCCGCTGTTTTACCGTTTGTTATTGCGACAGTGCGCAAGGTCTGCCGCAGGGTTGAGTGGAGGGTTGTTCGAATGACCAATCGATTGTTGAAATGGTCGGGTGCAGCGGCGCTTGTTTGTCTCGGCATCTTCGCATCGCCGGCGGCGTATGCCGACAGCATACCAGCCCCCACGGGCAAGCCCATCCTGACGATTTCCGGCGACATCTCCGAGAAGAACGCGGGCGACACCGCTCAGTTCGATCGCGCCATGCTGGAAAAGCTCGGGCTGGTGACGATCGAGACCACGACCCCGTGGTACCAAGGACCCATGAAGTTCGAAGGCGTGCCCATGGACAAGCTCATGGCGGATGTGGGTGCCAAGGGCCAACACGTCGTCGCCTACGCGTTGAACGACTACACGACCGAGATCCCGATGGAGGATTTCACCAAGCATCATGCGATTTTGGCACTCAAGCGGAACGGCGAATACATGCCGGTCCGCGACAAAGGCCCGCTGTTCGTCGTCTACCCGTATGACAGCGACCCGGAACTGAAGAGCCAGACCTACTACAGCCGCTCGGCTTGGCAGGTCGCCCGGCTCGTCGTCAAGTAAGCCGGCCTGGGCGGCGTTCGATCGTCGGGGCGCGCCGCCCGCCATCCGCAAGCTTCCGGCAAGTCCGGCCCCGCATGGTCGACGGATCGCGCGTGGGGCGGAACCGCAACGGGACCGCTGGATCATCCCGATGCCGCCGCGCCGTCGCGCGAGGCTCGTTCCCATGTCCATCGCTCCCCCATCGGACATCATCCTCGATGTCGCGCAAGCGGCTGACCCGCAGCGGCTCCAGGCCGCGACTTCGAAGCTTGCCAAGCTGGCGTCGGGCAGCGCCACGGTCCCGGACGATTTCGAAACCCTGCTGACCCAGGCGGGGGGCCTGCCTCCGTCGACGACGGCAACACCCGTCCTACGCAACTCGACCCTTGCCACGACCCCTGCCACGGTCGTGACCACGCCGGCGTCGCCTTATCGCAAGTTCGAAGCCGTCCTCCTGCAGAGTTTCGTCCAAGAGATGCTGCCCAAGGACGAGCAACTCTTCGGTGACGCGGCCTCGGCCGATATTTCCCGGTCGATGATGGCCGAGCAATTGGCGAACCAGCTGGCCAAGTCCGACAGGATCGGCATCGCGCGAATGATCGAAAAGGCGCATGCCCCGCTCCAGACCGCCTCGTCGACGATGTCCCCCGCCGGCCCGGGTTTTGCCGCCGCCGCCGCGGCACCGGACCCGAAGATCGAATAGCGGTCTCCAGCCCCGATCCAGCGAGGCGCTGCACACTCTCCGGCGGCTGATCCGGACGCGCCGCCCCGGCCACGGACGCTACGAGTCGAAGGACGAAGCGATGGGTAGCAGAAAGGGCCAAGCGCTCGGCAGTATCTTCGGAAATGCGCCTCGGCGAGGTGTCGCGTCGACGGCCCCGAACCTACACGAGGCCTCGCCCCCTCTCGCGGTTTCGCCGGCCCTCGCGGCCTTTCTCGCCATCGTCGAGAGGGTCGAAGCCGTGTTGGATGCCGAGACCGAAGTGTTGACCCGCAACGTGACGACCGACATTTCGGACCTTGGCCACCGCAAACGGCAGGGATTGCTCGAAATGAGCCGCATCATGCGGTCTGCCGCGTCATCGGGCGCGCAGGTCGAGATGCGGGAGCGCCTCGGCCGGTTTTCCGTGAAGCTCGAACGCAACCGCGCCGTCCTCGGGACGCAATTGCGGGCCGTGCGGGAGATCGCCGACATCATTGCGCTGACGATGCGGGACTCCGAGTCGGACGGCACCTATTCACGCCGGGCGGGACACTCATGAAGGTCTTGTTCGTCGGGCTCTGGGTCACGTTCGTGGCGCTCGGGACCGCTTATGGAGCGGCGGTCTACATGCCATCGTCGACCGGCCAAACCAAAGCCGCCTCCGCCGTGGTGCTGCAGTCGCAGAAGACCCGCGTCCTCAACGTTCCCATCGTGACGGACGGCCAAGTGCGCGGCTTCATGGCCGTGCAGTTCGTCTTCACGACGGACGCCGATCTCGCCAAGGCCTTACAGGTCCCCCCGGAGGTCTATCTGCTCGACGAAGCTTTCCGGACGATCTACGCCGACAGCTCGCTCTACCTGAACCACGACGAGAAATACGATCTGAAGAAACTGACGTCTCATCTGGTCGAGAGCACCAACGCGCACCTTGGTGTGCCGATGATCAAGGATGTCCTGATCGAAAACTTCGAGTATATCGACAAGGATACCGGGAAAACGTGACGGCTCGTTCGCCGCTGCACCTGCGTTCATGATCACAGGCACACGACCGATACCCGGCCGCCGCGCGAGACAGGCGCTCCGACCAGCGTGGTTCCACATCGAACCGCCGCGGCCCCCACCCAGGATGACCGGCGAGCCGCACGCGAGGGGTGCCGCGGCCGCTGTTCCGCAAACAGGCCGGTGTCTTTACAGGGCGGCTGAGCGGCATCAAGACTGGCCGCCGTTCAACTCTCGAATGAATGCGCAGGTCGGAACATCGATGTCGGATTTTCTTCCTCAACGCGGCGCGGGCCTGAACCACCTGAAGACGTTCGGGTTCGGGCTCGTGATCCTCGGCTGGGTCATTCTCCTGGCCGACCTGACCCTCAGCGACTCGGTCCTGAAGGCGGGTAGCCTCGTGGCTGTCCTGGCGCTCAAGGCCGACATCGTCACGCTGGCCCAGTGCCTCCTCCTCACCGGCTTCGGTCTCGCCGTCCTCGGCGCGTTGAAGGATGGTTTCGGGGCGCTCAACCGCTTCTTCGATGCCGTGCTGCAGCGCTCGTCCGGAGCTCGGCCGACCCCCATGCCGGTCGCGGCCGAGCCGGAAACGGTGGTGGTCACGGTCCCCAACGGCAGCGATCGCAGTCCGGGCCCGGCAGCACAGCAACGCGAACGAAACTACGTGATCCTGCCGGACGGCTCGGTCGAGGTCGAAACGTTGCTCGGAACGCGAATTTTCGCCACGCTCGACGAGGCTCGAGACTTCATCAGATAGTCGCATGGGCGCGACCCTAAGGGGCTCCCAGCGGCTCCCAATCCGCGGTCGGATCGTCGGTCAGCGGCGCATGGCGTAGAACTTGCGCCGCATGGCGTCCGCGATGGCACGCGATCGTTCGCTTCTTTCCGTGGCGGTGAAGCGGATGCCGGCCTCACGGTCGCGGCGCCAGATGACGGTCGCATGGAGCAGTTCGCCGCTCTGGTCGTCGTAGAGCATGACCCGCGCGGGCAGGGGTGAGCTCTTCGGCAGCCGCAGCTTGCCTCCGAACGACGATCGATCGACGATGAGACACTCGATGACGAACTGACCGTTGTCGTTGATGATCTTGCCCGATCGGAGCCGTGTCCTGCGGCGTTGATCGCCACGTCGATCCGCCGGCGCCCGTGACGGCACCGCCTCCTTCAGGACCGTAGAGGTCACATCATGGCCGGCCGCGTTCGGCTCGGTCGTCCTGCGGGCCGACATGGTCCCAGGATGCCTCGACGTCACCGCGGCAACAGCCGGCGCGCGCCGGCATCGGCCACGTGCTGCGGGCCGGCTCCGCGCGTGCGGGCGGGCAGGCGCGCTTCGTCGATGGCGCGCGACAGGAGGCGGAGTCGGTCGCCCGCCGTCTCGCAGGGTTCCTCGAAGAGGATCCCGCGCACCTTCACGGCGTCGCGCCCGGCTCCGATCAGCAGGTCGAAGAACACGGAAACGACGGGGTGTCGAAACTCCATCCCGAGCGTGATGGTGGGCAGCGTTTCCCAGGCCAAGTCGACGCAGGCCGTCCAGGCCGACATCAGCGAGCCTTGCCGGAAGAAGAGCTCCGTCGATGAGTGGATCAGATCGTCGATCGCGGTATAGGAGCCGAACCGAATGAAGCTCACGAGGTCCACGACGTCGATCGTTCGGAGTTCCTCGGTCACGTCCTGCAGGCTATCTACGAGTATGGCCGCCAAAGGGCCGGTGTTGAATTCGGCAACCTGGTTCAATTCACCACCGTTGAAGCTTGAGATGACGAGCGGCGTATGTTTCGGGATTGTATGAAATGGATCACCTGAGCCACAGCCTTGTAGAATTCCGCTGGAATCAACTCGCCGACCTCGACATTGTCATACATGGACCTTGCAAGAGGCTTGTTTTCGATGATGGTGATCTCATGCTGAGCCGCGATCTCGCGGATCTTCAAAGCAATGAGATCTTGTCCTTTGGCGATGACCAGCGGAGCGCCGCCTTCCTCGCGTTTATAGCGTAGGGCTATGGCGTAGTGGGTCGGGTTGGTGATCACCAGCGTGGCCCGCGGAACATCGGCCAGCATGCGCCGGCGCCGCCGATCGAGGGCGAGCGAGCGGCGTTTGGCTTTGACCAGCGGATCGCCTTCCGCTTGCTTCATCTCGTCCTTGACGTCCTGGCGGCTCATGCGCATGCGTTTGCGCCACGTCGTACGGGTCCACGCCAGGTCCGCGGCCGCGACGAGCAGAAACGCGACGCCGACGCCGGACAGGAGTTTGACCAGGATCGCGAGGATCCGGTCCGGAATGATCGCCGGCGACACGAAGAGAGTGTCGGCTACGGTCTGCTCCTCCGCTTTGAGCACGAAGACGGCCACGACGCCGATCGCCACGAGCTTGAACCCGCTCTTGGCGAATTCCACGAGGCCCTTGCCTCCCACGAGCTTCTTGAGACCTGCGGCCGGCGAGAGTTTGGACAGCTTTGGGACGATGCGGTCGAGCACGAGGCTCGGCGCGTTCTGCGCGAACGAGACGGCAAGCCCGGCCACGAGGTAGATGATGAAAATGGGCATGAGCAGGCTCGTCGCGGCCTTCAGCAGGACGTCGAACAGCAGCATGGCGTCCGCCCCGTTCTTGAGGCTCCATCGCCCGGGATCCTCCATCAGGCGGGCGAGCGCATCGGCGAGGCGGGTCGCCCCATCACGCAGCACCAGCGTACAGATGATGAGCGTGGCGGCCACGACAGCCAGCAGCGGGGCTTCGCGCGAGACCGGGACGTCCCCCGAGTCGATGGCTTCGCGGAGTTTCTTCTCGGTCGGTTCGAGGGTTCTGCTCTCCTGGTCGTCGTCGCTCATCGGCGCGGTCCCGGTTCGCAGAGGCGGACACGATGCCTAGAGCAGTATCGGATCAGATGGAGTCGCTCTTGCGATTCCATCCCGATAAAACTGCTCGACATTCTAAGCTGGAGCGAATTCGCCAAAGGCGAAAGCGCTCCAGCGCGATCGGGTCGTCGTCGATCGCGGGCCGCATTCCTGCATCGGCCCACGAGCTTGCAGGCGGTGCACCGGTTCAGCGCGAGCGGAAGGTGCGCCTTCGGTTCGCGTCGGTGCACGAGCACCCGAAACGGTGGCGCGAAGGCGCGCACGTCAGGTCTCTTCGTCTTCGAAGAGCTGGATCTCGTTCTGCGCCACGAGCTGCAGCACCAAGGTCGAGATGGCGCGGCGGGCTGCGGCCGTCTCCTTGGCGGAGCCGCCGCTGGAACTCAACTCGTTCTCGATCAGGCGGCGCGCGCGGGCCCCGACGGCGGAGAGCACGGCACCCCGGAAAACGGCGTCCGTGCCGCGCAGCGCCAGGACGATCTGGTCGCTGGCGACCTTGTCGAGGAGCACGCTCTTCGCTTTGGCGGGCAGGTTCACGAGGTCGTTGAAGCTGAACATCTTCGACCGTATGGAGGCGGCTTCGACCGGCTTGGTTTCGCCGATGGAGGCGAGGAGCTCCTCTGCCTGTGCGGGCTCCATGCGGTTCAGGATGTCGGCGACCCGCGTCTCCGTGTTGCTGGCGTCGCGGGGGGCGCCGTTCAGGAGGTCGTCCCGGAGTTTGGTTTCGAGGATCTTCAGCGTCGCCTCGCTCACCGGGCGCAGCGACAGCATGCGGCGGGTGAGAACGTTGCGTTCCTCCCGCGAGAGCAGGGACAGGGTCTTGGCGGCGGCTTCCGGCGTCAGGCGGGCCAGGATCAAGGCCGCGGTCTGCGGATGTTCCTTGGCCACATAGGCGGCGAGGTCCTTCTCGGGGAGGCCCGAAAGGCGAACCCAGGTCGAAGAGTTCGAATTGCCGAGCACATCCGACATGATCTCGGCCACCTGTTCGGGTGGCAGGACGCCGCCGAGCAGGTGCTCGACCGAAGCCGCGGTGCCGCGCAGGTCGACGCCGCGGGAGAACTGTTGGGCCAGTTCCTCGACCAGCTCTTCGAGGGCCGCCATCGGAACCGCGCCGAGCGCCGCGGCCGAGCGGGTGATGAGCTTGAGCTCTGCGGGATCGAAATGTTTGAGAAGCCGGCTCGCCAGCGGCTTCCCCATCGCGAGCAGCAGTGCCGCCACCTTTTCCGGACCGCTGAGGGGCCGGTCGTCCAAGTCTGTCAGGGAGGCGACGGCGGTCGACATCGCGAGGGACTATCCTGCCTTAGAGCTTGGCGGCGGCGGCCGTCTGGCCGACGATCTCGGTCAGGGAGACGCCGAGGCGGGTGACATCCTCCTCGATGACGGTCATCTCGCCGCGGGCGATCACCCGACCGTTGACCACGATGTCGACCGCCTGGCCGACCTTGTGATCGAGCGGGATCACGGCGCCGCGTCCGAGCTTCATCAGCGACGCCACCGGCATGGTGGCGCCGCCCAAAACGACTTGGATCGAGAGCGGGATGTTCAGGATCGTGTCGAGGGTCGGCGCGGAGCCGGCCATATCGAACGTTTCGGTCTCGAGCGACATCTTCATCGACCTTTGAAATCGGAAACCCGGGGTTTCGCCGCTTTCGGCCATCTCCCGCCGATCACCACGCTAGAGCCTCATCCTTGCGCGAAGGTAGCTCCGCGGTCGGCTCCTCGACCCGGACCGTGTAAAGGCCGCTCGACTGGCCGAGATCGCAGCGGAACAGATCCTTGCCCTCGCAGAGGAGCCGGACATTGTTGGCGGCATTGCGGGGCAGGGGCAGAAGACTGCCCGGCTGCAGTTTGGCGATCGACCCCAGCGTCATCGCCTTCAACTCGATGATGGCCTCCAGACTCATGAGGGCCCGCGAGACCTCGCCTTCGAGCTGCTCGCACCAGCGTGGATCCGCGCAGGGCGGTTCGTCGGCGGGCAGCACGGCCAGGCGCTCCGCAAAGGCGTCGAGTGCTGCGCGCGGCACCAGGAGGTCGATGCCGACGGAGTGACCGAGTGCCACGAGGCGCAGCGATCCGACCACCACGGCAGCGTTGGGCCGCCCGAGGAAGAGGAGGTCCGGCTTGCTCTGCACCCTCATGACCCGGAAGGCGGTCGGCAGGATGTCGGCGAATCCTGCCCGCAGCGCCTCCGCGGCCTGCCCGGCCGCTACTTCCGCGATCCGCGTCTCGACGGCCGAGAGCGGACCATCGGGCTTGCCGGGCCCGAACTCCTCGTCCGCACCCCCGAAGAGCGCCTCGACGACGGCGGCCACGAAGGCCCGGTCGAATTGCAGGCCGACCTGGGTCGACCACCCCGGCGCATCGAGGACGGCGAACACCGGGTCGGCGCCGCGACGCCGCAGCAGGCCCGCCACTTTGGCATCCGCGAGTCCCGCGAAGCTGAACACGGGCGCGGCCCCCGAAAGCGCCGCCAGACTATCGCTCCAGGCGAGAGCCGTGGTGGCGAGGGCCTCGCCGAAGAGGGGCATCTTGTCGAGCCGGGTCGACACTTTGTCGAACCACCGCGCAGCCGAAGCGGTTTCGGTGGCCTGGACGGCCGCTGGCGCGGCGGCCGTTGGCGCGGCGGCCGCAGGGATGGCGGGCGCAAGGACGGCGGGCGCAGGGACGGCGGCGGTCGCCGCCCCTGCCGCTTTCGACGCTGCGGCGCTCTCGGCTTTTTTCTTGGAAGAAGCCGCCATGGTCAGGCGGCCTTCTTGACGTCGCCGGTGTCGCCACCGCCCATGGTCTCGTTCTCGACCTGATCGATGGAGGGGCGGTCATAGGCCGAAATGGTCTTGCGGCCGTGTTCCAGCGCGATCAGCGGGACGGCGCCGTTCATGAAGGCCAGGAGCGCCTGCTTGACGATGATGTAGAGCCGGCAGCGTTTGTCGCGGACGACCTTGATCTTGGAGGCGAGCGGCCCGGCGATGCCGTAGGACAGGAAAATGCCCGCGAAGGTCCCCACAAGGGCCGCGCCGATGAGCTCGCCCAGGACCTCGGGCGGCTGGTCGAGGGCGCTCATGGCATGCACGATGCCGAGCACCGCCGCCACGATGCCGAGCGCAGGGAGGCCATCCGCGACGGTCTGCAGCGCCTGATACGGTTTCAGCTTGTCGCGCATGATGGTCTGGATTTCTTCGTCCATGAGCGATTCGATCTCATGCGTGCGGGCATTGCCGATCATGATGAGCCGGCAGTAGTCGCAGATGAAGAAGGTCATGTCCTTGTCGACCAGGACGTTCGGGTATCGCTTGAACAGTTCGGAATCCGCGGGGTTGTCGATATGTCCTTCGACTTCGTTACGGGCATTGCCGCGGAGCTCGCGCATCAGCGTGTAGAGCAGGCCCAGGAGGTCGAGGTAATCGCGGTTCTTGGGGGTCTTGCCGGTAATCGCCTGGACGATGGCCTTGCCGGTGTCCTTGATGGTGGCGAGGGGATTGGCGATGATGAAGGTGCCGAGCGCCATCCCGATGATGATGATCAACTCGAACGGCTGCCAGATCACGGCGAGGTGTCCGCCGGACGCGACGTAGCCGCCGATCATGCAGCCCAGTGCGACAAAGATACCGATCAAGAAACTCAAGGGCGTGTCTCCGGGCAGGCGGGATGCGGGCCTGAGGCGGTTTCAGCGCGAAGCGGCGCTCGGAAGGTCGTCCTGGCCTTCCGCTCCGCAGTGCAACAGCCCCGCCTTGCGCGGAGCTGTGCCGGTCGCCCGCGGCGGACCCTGATCGGCCTGCTCGCTTTCGAGTCCGGTTGGCTGACGCCTCGGCGGTCCGTGCCGCAGGCCGTCACCCCCTCCAGGGCTCGACTGCGGCGCCGCCGAAGATCACCTGCCGGCGCATCGGTGGCCTGTAGAGGGCGTAGATCATCCGGGGATCGGCCGGCGCGCTGGCCGCGTCCAGGGCCGCGAGGTGCTCCGGCGAGAGCGCCAGCTCGAGAGCCGCGATATGATCCGCCATCTGCTCGACCCGGCTCACGCCCATCAAGGCGGAGGTCACACCCGGCCGACCCATCACCCAAGCCAAGGCCACCCGGGCCGGACTTTGGCCCGTCTCGCCCGCGACCCGGCGGAGCTCCGCGACGATCGTCCAGTTGCGGTCTGTGAAAAGGCTGTCCCCGAAGGGATTGGATCCGTCGAGGCGCTTGTCGTCGTCCGGCCTCTCGTCCCCGGTCGTGGCCGCGTCGCGGGGCAGACCCCCGGACCGAGGCCCCGCGGCCTCGACCGTCGCGCGATCGTACTTGCCCGTGAGGAACCCATAGGCGAGGGGGCTCCAGGGCACGACGCCCAGGCCCATGTCGGCGGCGAGCGGCAGATGCTCGTCCTCGAGGTCGCGGTTCACCAACGAATAGAAGTACTGCAGGGCGATGGGTCCCGGCACGGCGCGGCCGATCGCCAAAGCGGCGAGTTTGGCGCAGAACCAGGCCGGCGCATTCGACACGCCCCAGTAGCGGATCTTGCCCGCGCGGACGAGGCCCGCCATGGTCTCCAGCACGTCTTCGGCCGGCGTCACGCCATCCCAGACGTGGAGCCAGTAGAGATCGACGTAGTCGGTCTTGAGCCGCCTCAGCGATCCCTCGAGCGCGGCATGGAGGTGCTTCGCCCCGGAACCCCCAAAGGAGGGACCCCTCCCGGCCGCGAACCCCGCCTTGGTGGCCAGGACGGCGTCGTTGCGCAGCGAGCGCTCGGCGATGAAGCCGCCCAGCATCTCCTCGCTCCGCCCGCCCGCATAGACGTCGGCCGTGTCGAAGAAATTGCCCCCTGCCTCGACATAGGCCTCGAACACGGCACGGCTCGTGGCCTCGCCCGAGCCCCAGCGGGCCGTCCCGAACGTCATGGTGCCCAAGGCCAGGGGGCTGACCACGAGACCGGAGCGGCCGAGGGTGCGGTAGTCGGACAGCGACATGTCAAGGGTTCCACTGGGTCATCATCCTTGAACGATGCGCTGCTTCGAAACCCTCGTCAATAGTTTCGTAGTGAACGATATGAAACCGGTTGGGGTCGTGACCCGCTCCCGGTCGGGCACGATCGGCACTTCGAAGGTCTCGGCAGGAGGATCGGCCGTTCGCAGCCCGGTATCGATCAGTCCGAGAGGCCGGCCGGCAACGCGAGGACGGCCTCGGCGAAGGCCTCCGGTGCTTCTTGTGGGGTGTTGTGGCCGGTCCCGGGGATGATCCGGCGTTCGTGGAAGCCCTTGAAGTGGTGCATTCCCGGGTCGACGTCCTTCGGGGGTCCTTCCACGCCATCGGCGTCGCCCTGCAAGACGATGGACGGCACGACGATATCGGGCTGGGCTGCCAGACGCTTTTCGATGGCATCCAACGCCGGGTCTCCGGCAACGCCGCCGAAACGATGACGGTACGAGTGAATGACGATGTCCACGAAATCGGCGTTGTCGAAAGCCTCGGCGGTGCGAGCGAAGGTTGCCTCGTCGAAATCCCACTGCGGCGACCACGATCGCCAGAGCAGACGGCACAACTCCCTTCGATGCTGTGCAAGTCCCGCACGACCGCGTTCCGAGTGAAAATAATACTGGTACCAGCAGCGGTACTCTTCTTCCGGTTCCGCGGGATGGGCGGCTTGCGCGATGTTCTGAATATTGTAGCCGGTCCCGCAGCTCACCAAACCTCTGGTCCGGTCCGGCCAGAGAGCCGCCACGATGCAGGCGGCTCTTCCGCCCCAATCGAAGCCAGCCAGCACGGCATTCGGCAGCGACAGGGCGTCCATGAAGGCCAACAGGTCCGCGCCCAATCCGGCCTGCTGCCCCGAACGGGGCGTCTGCGAAGACAGAAACGTCGTGGGACCGTACCCCCGCAAGTACGGAACGATGCACCGGCGCCCCGCTGCGGCGAGGCGCTTCGAGACTGCGTCATAGGCATGCACGTCGTAGGGGAAGCCGTGCAGCAGGATGACCGGGATGCCATCCGGAGGTCCGGCCTCGAGATAGGCGATGTCGAGGTTGCCGGCGACGATGTGCTTCATGCGTCCTCACCGAGGTCCAGACTTGCGCTGAGCCAAATCTAGCGGACCGGTCATTCGTTGTCGTCCCGCGATGCGGCAATGCGGTTTTCCGGGAAAGGCCCAACGACATTGCCTCCTGCCGCCGAGGGCGGACCCGACGCCGGTCCGATCGGCCGATCACGTCGCCGGACCCGGCCCTGATCGTGGCGACGGCCAGTGACCCCGGCGCGTTCGCGTGAACCGTTCAGGGCGCCAGCCCCGGGCAAGTCGGCTGCCCGACAGTTGCACCCCAGGGCAGGCTCAGGCCCGCCGTGCAGAACCACTCGCAGGAGGAGCAGGATCGTGCTGTCCACCACCGCCGCCTATCTTTCGGTGAACAACAATCTCAGCCGTCAGCAGGCCGCCGTGGCGGCCACCACGGCCGTCAAGAGCGCGACCGATTATTACTTGGCCAACATCGGCAAGGTGAAGACCGTCGCGGATTTCGTCGGCAACTACCGGCTCTTCTCCTATGCGATGACGGCCTACGGCCTCGGCGACATGGTCTCGGCCAAGGGGCTGATGACCAAAGTTCTCGATGGCGGCGTCACGAGCAGTTCGGCCCTCGCCAACACGCTGAGCGATCCACGCTACAAGGCCTTCGCCACGGCCTTCGATTTCGCCGGAAAGGGCTCGGCCGCGACGAGCGCGGCCTCGGCGACCACGGCCACGACCGCGAACTACGTCGAGCAGACCCTGGAAACCAACGAGGCCAAGCAGAACAACGGCGTTGCGCTCGCGCTCTACTTCAAGCGGAACGCCTCTTCCATCACCTCGGCCTATGGGCTGCTTGGGGACTCCAAGATGCTGACGGTCGTGCAGACCGCCTTCGGGATCTCGCCGACGACGGGGGAGACCGACATCGACACGCAAGCGGCCTATCTCGATAAAGTGCTGAACATCAAGGACCTTCAGGATCCTACGAAGGTCGAGAAGCTGATCGAGCGCTTCACCTCGCAATACGACGCTTCGAGCTCCTCCAATGTCACCAATGTCCTTCTGCTCGATTCGTCGAGCAGCGGGCTCAGCGCCGATGTCCTCGACAGCATCAACGGCGTCGCGCCGGCGCCCAGCGATTCCATCCTGTCGCTGTTCAACTCGAGTTCGACGTCGAGTGGCGTGAGCTCCGACCTGTTGCTCAGCCTCGCCAAGCTGCAGATGGGGGGGAGCTGACCGATGCAGTCCAACTTCTACGTCGGACTTTCCGGTCAACTGTCGGTCGAGCGGCGTCTCAGCACGATCGCCCAGAACGTCGCGAACATCAACACGGCAGGCTACCGCGCCGAGGGCGTCACCTTCGACACCGCCCTTTCGCAGGCCGGCGACACCGCGGTGGCTTTCAGCGTCGATGGCGAAGACTACGTCAGCCGGGCAGCCGGCGAGAGGGTCAAGACCGACAATCCGCTCGACGTGGCGGTGCAGGGCGACGCGTGGTTCGGCATCAAGACGCCGTCGGGGGTCGCCTATACCCACGACGGCCGCATGCGGATGTCGCCCACCGGAGAGCTGCGCACCGTGAACGATTACCCGGTGCTCGATGCCGGCGGGTCGGGCCTCCTGCTCGATCCCGCGGCGGGGCCGCCCACGATCTCGGCCGACGGCATGCTGACGCAGAACGGCGTTCAGGTCGGCGCCATCGGACTGTTCAGCATCGATCCCTCGGCCAAGCTGACGCGCACCGACAATTCCGCCGTGATCCCCGACAAGGCGGCCACGCCCATACTGGATTTCACCAGCACCGGCGTGGTGCAGGGTTTCGTCGAAGGATCGAACGTCAATCCGGTGCTCGAAATCACCAAGCTGATCAACGTCCAGCATTCGCTCGACAGCGTCACGCAAGCCAATCAAACGGCCGATACGACCATGCAGGACGCCATCAAGACGCTTGGGTCGACATCGTGAACCGGCTGAAGCGCATGGCGGGCGCGGTGAGGGAGGCCGTTGCGGCGGAACCGCTCGTGACCTGTAGCGGCATCGTCACGGAAGTGACGCCGAGCGCCTATCGGATCAGCGGCCTCTCGCCCTTCGTCCGCCTCGGCGACACGGTGAGTTTCGAAACCGACGGCACCGTCCGAACAGGGGAGATCGTGCGGGTGCAGCGCATGGGCGCCACCGTCAAACCCTTCGGCCCGCAAGTCGAGGCTCGCCTCGGCCTGCCGGTCCTCAAGGGAGGCCCGCTCACCTTCTCGCCCGATCCGAGCTGGAAGGGCCGTGTCGTCAATGCCCTCTGCGCACCCGTCGATGGGCTCGGACCGCTGCGCCCCGGTCCCGTCGCGGTGCCGGCCGATGCCGAACCGCCGGCCGCGCTGCAGCGCTCCCGCATCAAGGGTTCGCTCAGAACGGGCGTGCGCGCCCTCGACATCTTCTGCCCGATCTGCCCGGGCCAGCGCATCGGCATCTTCGCGGGCTCCGGGGTCGGGAAATCCACCCTCCTCGCCATGCTGGCCGCGGCCCGCGGCTTCGATACGGTGGTGATCGCGCTCGTCGGTGAACGGGGGCGCGAGGTGCGCGAATTCATCGAGGATGCGCTCGGCGACAACCGGGCGAGGGCCGTGACCGTGGTGGCGACGGGCGACGAGAGCCCGATGATGCGGCGTCTCGCCCCCAAGACCGCGATGTGCATCGCCGAGACGTTCCGCGACCGGGGCGAGGAGGTGCTGCTGATCGTCGACAGCGTGACGCGATTCGCCCACGCGGCGCGCGACGTGGCGCTGGCCGCGGGCGAACCCGCGGTGGCGCGCGGCTATGCGCCGAGCGTCTTCAGCGACCTGCCGAAACTGCTCGAACGCTCCGGTCCCGGCCTCGAAGGTTCTGGCAACATCACCGGCATCTTCTCGGTCCTGGTCGATGGCGACGACCACAACGATCCGGTGGCCGATACGATCCGGGGGACGCTCGACGGGCATATCGTGCTCGACCGCAAGATCGCGGCCCAGGGCCGCTACCCGGCGGTGGACCTCCAGGTTTCGCTCTCGCGCCTGGCCCACCAGGTCTGGACCCCCGAGCAAAGGGTGCTGGTCAGCAAGCTGCGCGAGATGATCACCCGGTTCGAGGACACGCGCGACCTGCGCGCCATGGGGGCCTACAAGGCCGGCAGCGACGCGGATCTCGACCAGGCCGTGACCCTGGTGCCGCGGATCTACGAGGCCATGGTGCAGGCACCCGCAACGCCCCCGAGCGAGGACGCCTTCCGCGACCTCGCCGTCACCCTGCAAAAACCGAGATGAGGCCTGCCATGTCGTCCCGCTTCGCCAAGGGCGTGTCGAAGCTTGCCATGATCCGGGCTTCGGGGGATTGGGTCCTGGGTGGCATCGGCGTGGGGGCCGCAACGGCCTCGGCCGGTTTCGCGGCCTACATGCTGGTCTTCGGACCGAACGAACTGGTGCCCGGGGGGGAGTTCACCATCTTTGCCGCCTACGACCGCCGTCCCCAGGTGGCGCAGGCCAAGGCGGGACCGACGCACGGGAGCCGCGCCGAGGGCACCGAGGTGGCAGCCGAGTCTCCGGTCGGGGCCGCATCGGCCGCTCCCGACACCGTCGATTTCACGCCGACGGGGTCCATCGCGTCCGCGCCCGGCGCAGCCGCCGCACCCAACCCCGCTCGGCACTCCGGACAGGACGGCAGGTCCTTGTCGGCCTTCAACCTGCGAGACGTTTTCGACGGCCAGGCCCTGGTCGAGTCGAGGTCGAGCATTTCGGTGGTCAAGCCCGGCTCGATGCTGGACGGGGCCGGCGAGGTGCTCTCGATCGAGAAGCGAGGCGAGCACTGGGTCGTGCTGACCGCCAACGGGATCATCGCCCAGCGGCCCTGACACCTCGCGGCTGCGGCGGAGACGGTGCTGGCCGGCTCGCATCGATCGTTTACCACAGCCTCGGGGGCCAGACCGAAAGTGGCGGTTGCGTGGCGGGTTGCGGTTTCCGCCTTCGGGAAATCATGCAACAGTCCCGCAAAGCTGCTTGCCGGGACGGCGTTCATCGGCGTCATGGCCGGCCCGAAACTTGTACGGGATGATCGTGGCGCGTCGGTGCGGCTCAAGGATTGACGACGAACCATTCCCAGTTTCGGTTGCCGAGGGGCTCACGGATGACGACGGATCAGCTCGAGTTGGTAAAGGTCGCGGCAGAGGCGCTGCCCGATGACGAATTGCGGTCCGGCAGTAGCGTCGACAATCTGAAGGCAGCCGTCCTGTCCAAGCTCGCCTATGCGGTGGGCAAGACGACCCCGGATGCGAGCCAACGCGACTGGTTTCTCGCAACCGCGTTGGCGGTCCGGGACCGCATGGTCCAGGGCTGGCAGCAGTCCTACGAAAAGACCAACACGGTCGGCACCAAGCGCGTCTATTACATGTCGCTGGAGTTCCTGATCGGTCGGCTCATGTTCGACGCCCTGACCAATCTCGGCCTCATGGAGCCCATGCGCGAGGCCCTTTCGCAGCTCGGCGTCGACCTCGACGCGCTGCGCCAGATGGAGCCCGACGCTGCGCTCGGGAACGGTGGCCTCGGCCGCCTCGCCGCCTGTTTCATGGAGAGCATGGCGACCCTGGCGGTGCCGGCCTATGGCTACGGGATCCGCTACGAGAACGGGCTCTTCCGGCAGGTGGTCAAGGACGGATGGCAGCAGGAATACCCCGAGAACTGGCTGAGCTTCGGCAATCCGTGGGAATTCGCGCGGCCGGAGATCGCCTACGACATCGGTTTCGGAGGTAGCATCGAGACCCTCGCGGGCGACACCGACAAGCCGAGTTACGTCTGGCATCCGGCCGAGACCGTGGAAGCCGTGGCTTACGACACGCCGGTCGTCGGCTGGCGCGGCAAGCACGTCAATACCCTGCGGCTCTGGTCGGCGCGGGCCGGCGATCCCCTGCGCCTCGACGCCTTCAACCAGGGCGACCATATCGGGGCCATGGCGGATCGGGTGCGGGCCGAAGCCATCTCCAAGGTCCTCTATCCGTCCGACGCCACACCGGCCGGCCAGGAGTTGCGCCTCAGGCAGGAGTATTTCTTCGCCGCGGCCTCGCTGCAGGACCTCATCCGGCGGCATCTCAAGAAATTCCCCGGCCTTCACAATCTCTCGGACCAGGCCGCGATCCAGCTGAACGACACGCATCCGGCCATCGCGGTGGTCGAACTGATGCGCCAGCTCGTCGACCTGCACGAGGTCGCCTGGCACGATGCCTGGGAGATCACCTGCAAGACCTTCAGCTATACCAACCACACGCTGCTGCCCGAGGCCCTCGAGACCTGGCCGGTGCCGCTGATGGAGCGGGTGCTGCCCCGTCACATGCAGATCATCTACCTCATCAACGCGCTTCATCTCGACAAGCTCCGGGACGGCGGCGAGACGGATCCTGCCGTGCTGCGCAGCGTCTCGATCATCGACGAGGGCTGGGGACAGCGTGTCAAGATGGGCACTCTGGCCTTCATCGGCTCGCATCGCATCAACGGCGTCTCGGCGCTGCATACCGATCTGATGCGCCAGACGGTGTTCCGCGATCTCAACGCGCTCTACCCGGATCGCATCAACAACAAGACCAACGGCATCACGTTCCGGCGCTGGCTCTTCGAAGCCAACCCGGCCCTGACCGCGATCCTGGTCGATGTCCTGGGCAAGGGCGTTCTCGACGACCCGACCGAGCTCGAGAAGCTGGCCGATCACGCCGACGACTTGGCCCTCCAGGCTCGGTTGCGGGCGGCCAAGCGCGACAACAAGATCGCTCTCGGCAGGATCGTCGCGGCCCGGACTGCGATCAACGTCGATCCCGACGCCCTCTTCGACGTCCAGATCAAGCGAATCCACGAATACAAGCGGCAACACTTGAACCTGCTCGAGACGATCGCGCTCTACAATGCGATCCGGGCCGAGCCCTGGGGAGACTGGGCGCCGCGCGTCAAGATCTTCGCCGGCAAGGCGGCGGCGAGCTATCACACGGCCAAGCTGATCATCAAGCTCGCCAACGACGTCGCCCGCGTGGTCAACAACGACCCGACCGTCCGGGGGCGGCTCAAGGTCGTCTTCATGCCGAACTACAATGTGAGCCTTGCCGAATCCATCATCCCGGCGGCCGACCTGTCCGAACAGATCTCCACGGCGGGCCTGGAGGCTTCGGGGACCGGCAACATGAAGCTGGCGCTGAATGGCGCCTTGACGATCGGCACGCTCGACGGCGCCAATGTCGAGATCAAGGAGCGGGTCGGCGACGATAACATCTTCATCTTCGGCCTGACGGCCGAGCAGGTCGCGACGCGTCACGCGGCCGGCATGAGCGCCCGCGACACGATCGCGGCCTCGCCCCGGCTGGCGGAGGTTCTGGAAGCCGTGTCGTCGGGCGTGTTCTCCCCCGACGATACCGGCCGTTACCGCGACTTTGTGCATAACCTGACCGAACACGACCACTTCCTCGTCACGGCGGATTTTGATGCCTATTATGCGGCCCAACGAGAGGTTGACGCGTTGTGGCGTGACAAGGCCGCCTGGTGGCGCGCCAGCATCATGAATACGGCTCGTGTCGGATGGTTCTCGTCCGATCGGACGATTGGCGAATATGCCAGGGACATCTGGAACGTTCCGGTACAGGTGGCGGAATAGGGAGGATACATGGTCGAGAGCGGCTGGCAGGCGCGCGACGAAGATGTTGCGGCCATCATCGCCGCACGCCACGGAGATCCTTTCGCGGTTCTCGGGCAGCATGTCACGCCAGCAGGTCTCGTCGTTCGCGCTTTCGTGCCCTATGCGGAATCCTTATCGGCAGTGGCATCGAACGGCCGCCCGGTGCCGTTGACGCAACGGGCCGAGCGCGGGTTCTTCGAAGGCTTGGTTCCGGACGGCACGACGCGCTATCGCCTGCAGGCCGCCAACGGGGGCGGCAGTTGGGAGCTCGACAATCCCTATAGTTTCGGCCCCCTCCTCGGCGACCTCGACGACCACCTCTTCGTCGAAGGGACGCACGAGCTGCTCTACCGGCGGCTCGGTGCCCATCCCATCACGCACGAGGGCGTCAAGGGCGTGCATTTCGCGGTCTGGGCCCCGAATGCCGACCGCGTCTCCGTCGTGGGAGACTTCAACGATTGGGATGGCCGCAGGCTGCAGATGCGCAAGCGCATCGAGAGCGGCATCTGGGAGATCTTCGCGCCCGGTGTCGCTCCGGGCACGATCTACAAATACGAGATCCTCGGCCGCTTCGGCGTCCTGCAGCCGTTGAAGGCCGACCCGGTCGGCTTCGAAGGGGAACTCAGGCCCTCGACGGCTTCCGTCGTGACCAGGCCCGACGCCTATCCGTGGCACGACGAGGCGTTCCTGGCCGAGCGCCAGGCGGGCGACAAGCGTCGCAAGCCCATGTCGGTCTACGAGGTCCATCTCGGGTCCTGGCGACGCGGCGAGGGCAACACCTTCCTCACTTACGATGCCCTGGCCGAGCAGCTCATCCCTTATGCGGTCGACATGGGGTTCACCCATCTCGAACTGATGCCCGTCTCCGAACATCCGCTCGACGCGTCGTGGGGCTACCAGCCGGTCGGTCTCTTTGCTCCGACCCGGCGTTTCGGCGACCCGGACGGTTTCGCGCGCTTCGTCGACACGGCGCATCGGGCCGGTCTCGGCGTCATCATCGATTGGGTTCCGGCGCATTTCCCGGTGGACGTGCACGGTCTCGCCCGCTTCGACGGCTCCCCGATCTACGAATATGCCGACCCGCGCCGCGGTTTCCACCCCGATTGGAACACCGCCATCTACGACTTCGCGCGCCGCGAGGTCGCGGGCTTCCTGGTCGCCAACGCGGTCTACTGGCTCGACCGGTTCCACATCGACGGCCTCAGGGTCGATGCCGTGGCGTCGATGCTCTACCTCGACTATTCCCGAAAGGCGGGCGAATGGCTGCCCAACTGGGATGGCGGCAACGACAATCGTGAAGCCGTGGCTTTCCTCCAACGCGTGAACCAGCTCGTCTATGCGGCGCATCCGGGCGCCATGACGATCGCCGAGGAGTCGACCTCCTGGCCCGGCGTATCGCGGCCCGTCTATGCCGGCGGTCTCGGCTTCGGCTTCAAGTGGAACATGGGCTGGATGCACGACACGCTCGAGTTCATGTCGCAGGATCCGGTGCATCGCCGCTGGCACTACGATCGCATGACGTTCGGGCTGCTCTACGCTTTTTCCGAAAACTTCATCCTGCCGCTTTCCCACGACGAAGTGGTGCACGGGAAGAAGTCGATCGTTTCGAAGATGCCAGGGGACGAATGGCAGCGCTTCGCCAATGTGCGAGCCTATTACGGCTTCATGTGGGGCCACCCCGGCAAGAAGCTGCTCTTCATGGGGAGCGAGTTCGGCCAGACCGGGGAATGGAACTTCGACCGGAGCCTCGACTGGCATCTGCTCCAGTACGATATCCACAAAGGCGTGCAGGATCTGATCCGCGACCTCAACGCTGTCTACCGGACGCGGCCGGCGCTCTACGCCCGCGATTGCGAGCCCGAGGGCTTTCGCTGGGTGGTGGCGGACGATCACGCGAACTCGGTGCTGGCTTGGCTGCGCTTCGGCGAGCCGGGTGACGCTCCGGTCCTGGTCGTCTCCAGCTTCACCCCGGTGCCGCGACACGGCTACCGCGTCGGTCTGCCGATGGCGGGTCGCTGGACGGAGATCGTCAATACGGACGCAGGGCGCTACGGCGGATCGAACCTCGGAAATATGGGAGGCGTTACGGCGAGACCCGAAGGGTCGCACGGGCTGCCAGCCTGCGCCGAACTCGTCCTCCCGCCCTTGGCGACGTTGTATTTCGAATATGCGGGTGCGTGATCCGCAAGCGCCTCTACGATAATGAACCAACAAGGGTGCAACGGAATAAACGCTTCAGGCTTCCGGCGATGGGTCGCCGGACGATAGAACAAGAAGCGATTACGTTCGCGGGTGCCTAAGCCGACCGGGAGGATAGGATGAACGTCACGCCGAGCCAGGCGCCGATCTCACGTAATGCGATGGCCTATGTCTTGGCTGGCGGGCGCGGCAGCCGCCTCCTCGAACTGACCGATCGACGCGCCAAGCCCGCCGTCTATTTCGGCGGCAAGACACGCATCATCGATTTCGCGCTGTCCAACGCTTTGAACTCCGGCATTCGCCGCATCGCGGTGGCGACGCAGTACAAGGCGCATAGTCTCATCCGCCATCTCGGCCGGGGTTGGAACTTCCTCCGGCCCGAGCGCAACGAGAGCTTCGACGTGTTGCCGGCCAGTCAGCGCGTCTCGGAGAACCTGTGGTACCTCGGCACCGCGGACGCGGTCTACCAGAACATCGACATCATCGAGAGCTACGACCCGAAATACATGGTCATCTTGGCGGGCGATCACGTCTACAAGATGGATTACGAGAAGATGCTCCAGCAGCATGTCGACGCCGGCGCCGACGTGACGGTGGGATGCCTCGAAGTGCCCCGCCTCGAAGCGTCGGCCTTCGGCGTGATGCACATCGACGACACCAACAAGATCCTGTCGTTCCTTGAAAAGCCCAAGGACCCGCCCGCGATGCCGGGCAAGCCCGACGTGGCCTTGGCGTCGATGGGCATCTACGTCTTTGAGACGAAATTCCTGATCGAACTCCTCAAGGAGGACGCCAACAAACCGGGGTCCGAGCACGATTTCGGCAAGGACATCATCCCGCAGATCGTGGCGGCCGGCAAAGCCGTGGCGCATCACTTCTCGCAGTCCTGCGTCCGCTCGACCCACGAAACCCAAGCCTATTGGCGCGACGTCGGGACGGTCGACGCCTATTGGGAGGCCAATATCGACCTGACCGACATCGTCCCCGGCCTCGACCTTTACGATCAGGATTGGCCGATCTGGACCTACAGCGAACTCACGGGCCCGGCCAAGTTCGTCCACGATGTCGACGGTCGCCGCGGGCAGGCCGTGTCGTCGCTGGTGTCGGGCGGTTGCGTGGTGTCGGGCGCGGGGATCTGGCGCTCGCTGCTCTTCACCGGGGTGCGGGCCAATTCCTACGCCCACGTCGAGCGAGCCGTGATCCTGCCTTACGTCAAGATCGGTCGCGGCGCACGGCTGACCAATGTGGTCGTGGACCGCGGTGTCACGATCCCCGAAGGCTTGGCGATCGGTGATAATGCGGAACTCGATGCCCGACGGTTCCGTCGCACGGACCGAGGCATCTGCCTCGTGACCCAGCCCATGATCGACAACCTCCACCTGTGAGCGCTTCCGCTTGCATCATGTCGGCTCTCGCCCGCGTGACGACCTTTTCGCCCTTCCCATACCGTGCCGGATCGCCCGCATGAAGATCGTAGCCACGACACCCTTTGACGACCAGAAGCCCGGCACATCGGGGCTGCGCAAGAAGGTCCCGCATTTTCAGCAGCCGCACTACGTCGAGAACTTCGTTCAGTCGATCTTCGACAGCCTCGACGGGTTCGAAGGCAAGGACCTGGTCATCGGCGGCGATGGGCGATATTTCAACCGCGAAACCATCCAGACCGCGATGAAGATGGCGGCCGCCAACGGCTTCG
>CAXUOD010000021.1:0-1748 GCA_964252585.1 uncultured Lichenihabitans sp.
GTCGATGCCGTAGCGTCTGGCGATGGCTTCGCGCAGCCGAAGCGATGCCCCGTCCGGGTAGAGTTCGAGCTTGCCCGCGACGGCCGAGAAGGCCGCGATGGCCTTGGGGGATGGTCCGAGAGGGTTTTCGTTCGATGACAGCTTGTGGACCTTGACGCCTGGCGCCGCGGCGCTCTTGCCCGGCACATAGGCTTCGATGCCGAGGATGCCCGGGCGCGGAACGGGACGAAGGGCTGGGCTGGGCGACATGAAAGGACTCGCGGTGCAACGTCGACAGGAGACGGAAAATCAGGCGCGATCGGCCGGCGGTGGCCGAAAATCGTAGCGGGCGGCATGGCTGCCGATCGGCGCCATCCGCGCGTCGCCCGCGCCGGAGCGGAGCCTTTTGAGAAGCTCGGCCGAGCGGTCGTCCACGGTCGTGGATCCGCCCGGCAGGGCGATCAGGAGCGCCAGCCCGAGGTCGTCGGCCGCCTGTTCGAGGATTTCGCCGCCGAGACCCGCGACCGCGTCCCGAATGCCGTCCCGCCAACGGTCGACCGAGACGCTGTAGACCAGGACCTCCGTGGCGGGTGTTGCGGAGGACGCCATGGCGAGCACGAAGACGGGCATGCCGGCGGGATGGTCGGGCCGTTCCACGAAGGGCAGGCGTGCGATGATCTTCGGCGCCTCGGGTCCGATGAGGCTGCGCCACCAGGGTCCGGTCCCGGCCCCGCCGTGCAGCCTCACGAGTCCGAGGTCGGTCCCGGCACGCGCCACCGCCTCGATCACCGCGGCCGGACCCGGACAGGTCAGGAGCGGCACCGTATAGCCGAAATGAAACCGCGCCGAATCGCGCATCGCCGCATCGCCGGCCGAAATGTCGGCATGGACGTTGTAAGCGGCCTGCACGTAGGTGAACGTCGAGATGATGATGCGCCAGATGCCTTCGACCGTGTCGAGCGGCAGCCGGCCGCGGTGGCGCTCCGCGATGTGGCGCATCATGGAGGCCTCGCGATCCGGCCGGAACGCCGAGCCTCCGCCCGCCCTGGCTTTGACGGCGATCAGGCGGTCGATGATGGTACCGCGCTCGATCAGGCTCTCGTGCATGGCGGCATCGATGCGATCGATCTCGACCCGGAGATCGCTCAGCGTCTCGAGCCCGGACGGCGTGGCGCTGTCGGCTGGCGTTCTGGTCATGCGGGCGGCTTTGGGGATGACGGAGTTCCGCCTTGTATCGAGGGCGGGGCGGCAACGCAAAGGATCTCGGCGGGAGGTGAGGCGCGCCCCGGCGAGGAGGTGGTCGATCGGGTGTTGCACCGTTGACGCGCTGCCACGAACTCGTGGGAAAGCGACACGGACCGGCCTTTTCAAGGCCTCAAACGCTCGTATGATATTCATACGGTCGTTTGAGGCCATGGAGGGTTCGCGATGCCGAGCATGACGTCTGGTCTGCCCCGATCCGTGGTGAGGTGGGTGTCGCAGGTTTCCGTCTCGGTCGGAGCTACGCTCGTTGCCACGATGATCTACGGCGCATTGCCGAAGGTCACGATACCGCAACTCGAGCCGGCGCCCGAATTGACGAGCGGCGGCAAGTTCGCAGCCCGGGCTCTCGCGTCCGAACCGCTGCAGGCCTTCGACGGCCTCGATACGATGCCGTTGCCTCGCGTTGCGATGCCGGCCGCTGTTCTCAATGCCGCCTTTTTCACGGGCTCGACCCAGGCGACCGTGGAAGCGCCTGCGGCCGCCGGTTCGCCGGCCGCCGGTTCGCC
>CAXUOD010000021.1:1848-35151 GCA_964252585.1 uncultured Lichenihabitans sp.
CCCAGGCGACCGTGGAAGCGCCTGCGGCCGCCGGTTCGCCGGCCGCCGGTTCGCCTGTTCTCGAGCCCATGCACCGGACCGCCGGCAGCGGTGCCCCGACCAGGGGCGTGTCCGCCGAGACCCCCAGAACCGCCAAGGCGATCCGTCCGCTGCTCCGCGCCGACGCGAAACATGCGGCCAGGGTGGTCGCAACGGAAGCCGCGGCGCCGGAGCCGGTCGCCCAGGCCGTGTCCAACGAGCCGACCATCGCGACGGATGACGGACTCCTGCCGAAGGTGATGTCGTCGGCGCGTGGCGCCTGGTCCGTCACGGCCTCGGCCGGGGACGCGCTCCTGGCGCATGTCATCCCTCAGATGCCGTGACCCTCGTATCGGTTGGTCGCCGGACCGGTCGGACGAAACCGAAAAGAGACGTCGGTCCACCCCGCACCGAGGCTGGTGTTCCGGCGTCCCGGCAGGCCGAGGCAACGCGCCGCGCCTTGCTGGACGCTGCCGTCTCTGCTTTCGCCGAACATGGGTTCGAGGCCGCATCGGTGCGTGAGATCACGGCCAAGGCCAAGGTCAACCAGGGCGCCATCACCTATCACTTCGGCGGCAAGGACGGACTCTATCGGGCCGTGCTCGAAGCGGTGCGCGATCAGGTCGGAGCGTTACCGCTCCTCGACCCGGCCGGCGTCGACCGGCAGCCTCTCGATGAGACCGTGAGGCTTTTCCTGCGCCAGATGCTGGCGCCCTTGGCTCAAGGGCCCCGTGCACGACGTCACTTGCGCATCTTCGCCTGGGAGCAACTGAGGCCCACCGCGGTTCGCCGCAAGCTCTCGGCCGAGAAGACCTTCCCGCCTCTGATCGTCGCCGAGCGCATCGTGCGGCGTTCCCGACCCGGGGCCGATGAGGTGACGGTGGCAGTGGCCACGGCGTGGATGATGGGCCAGGTCACGACCTTCGTGCGCGACCGCGAATTCCTGGCCGGACCGCCCTTTCATCTGGTGCTCGACGCTGGCTCGCTCGATGGGTTGGTGGAGCGCTTGGCAATCCTTTGTCTCGGCGGGTTGAAGGGCTGATCCCGCTTTTGTCGGGTTCTTCAGGAGCCCGACCTGCGCTAAGCTTAACAACAATTAATGCGCGACCGGGGCCTCGGCGGCCTGCGACCGCGGCCGATGGCCTTGTGGCGTCCTGCGCTTAGGGCCATATTCCTCTCAACCTCGGTACGACTTGTCGCGACCGAGGCGGTGTTCCAGTCATGGCGCGCCGCAACCAGAGAGGGTTACATGTCCGACTTCGACCGCAATGCGACGTTCCGCTACGGTGGGACCGCGGCCCGGGCCGGCGCTGCCGTCGACCAAGGCCTGCGCTCCTACATGCTCGGCGTCTACAACAACATGGTGCTCGGCCTTGCCATCACGGGCCTCGCGGCACTCGGCACCAACATGCTGGCCGTGACCCGCGACCCCGCCGAGGCTGCGGCGCGCTTCCACAGCATGTATCTCACGAGCTTCGGCGTCGCGATCTACGGCAGCCCGCTGCGCTACGTCGTGATGCTCGCGCCACTGGCGTTCGTGTTCTTCTTCTCGTTCCGCATCGATCGGATGTCGGCCGCCTCGGCGCGCAATCTCTTTCTTGGCTTCTCGGCCGTCATGGGGTTGTCGCTGTCGTCGATCCTGCTGGTCTACACGGGCCAGTCCGTGGCTCTGGCGTTCTTCGAGACCGCGGCTGCTTTCGGGGCGCTGAGCCTCTATGGCTACACCACGCGGCGGGACCTGACCCCGATCGGTTCGTTCCTCGTGATGGGCCTTTTCGGTCTTATCATCGTCAGCCTCGTGAACCTGTTCATGCAGAGTTCGGCCCTGCAGTTCGGCATCTCGATCCTTGCGGTGGGCATCTTCGCCGGTCTGACGGCCTGGGATACGCAGCGCATCAAGGAGATGTATTTCGCGAGCGACAGCCTCGAGGTCGCGACCAAGAAGTCGGTCAACGGCGCCCTGATGCTGTACCTCGACTTCATCAACATCTTCACGGCGCTGATCCAACTGACCGGCAGCCGCAACAACTGATCCGTCGATCAAGCGACGAAAGCCCCGGAGCGATCCGGGGCTTTTTTTCAGACCAGCACCAGCTTCGGCTTCTTGTCGATCGCCTGGAGTACCCGGGCGAGGTCCGGCCCGCGCTTCAGGATCAGCCCGGTCGATGTGACGACCGCGTAGGCGCCCTGACGCCGGGCCAGGGCCGGGTCCTTCTCGACCCTGTAGAGCGGGACCTCAGAGGCGCGGCGGTAGATGTTGAACACCGCCTTGTCGGACCTGAAGTCGATGGCATAATCGCGCCACTCGCCTTCGGCGACACGCCGACCGTAGAGATTGAAGATCTCGCGCAACTCGGTCCGATCGAATGAAACCACCGCTCCGCTCGACCCCGAGGCCTGGGTCTGGCGGGCGGGAAAGGGCGAGACCGTACCGGTGTTTCCTTCCAACGTCGCCGTCCCGCGCCGCTGATCCGACGTTTCGCCTTCGCTCATGCCCAGCCTTCCTGTTTACCGCTAGAATGACGCTTCGCCTCACGCCATTCAAGCCGCTCGTCGCCTTCGACGCCCCGCCGAGTGAGACCTTTTCGTGTCCTCGCAGCCTTGCAACCGTTGGGGCGAGGCTCGATATCAGGTGCGCTTCGATGGTCGAGGTCATCGACCTTGCGCCGTCACGATCCACCACTGTCGTAAGGGCTCCCGAGATCCATGAGCGAGGCTGATATCAAGACCGAGGCGACCGCCAATGCGGCGCCTGACCATATGGGCGAAGCCAAACCCTTCCAGGCCGACGTCTCTCGGCTGCTAGACCTGATGGTTCATTCGATCTATTCGGAGCGGGACGTCTTCCTGCGCGAGTTGATCTCGAATGCGGCCGACGCTTGCGAGAAGCTGCGCTACGAGGCCATCGCCGAGCCGCAGCTGACGTCGGACGGGGAAGGCTTCGTCATCCGGGTGCTGCTCGACAAGGATGCCAAGACCCTGGGCATCGTCGACAACGGCATCGGCATGACTCGCGACGACCTCGATAAGGCGCTCGGTACCATCGCCAGTTCGGGCACGAAGGCCTTCCTCGACCGGATCGGCAATGACGCCGAAGCCGAGAGCGGCAACCTCATCGGCCAGTTCGGGATCGGCTTCTACTCCGCGTTCATGGTGGCGGACCGGGTCGAGGTGAAGACGCGTCGCGCCGGCAGCAGCGAGGCTTGGCGCTGGACCAGCGACGGCAAGGGCGCCTACGCGATCGCGCCGCTGTCGCTCGATGAGGCTCCGGGACGCGGCACCCGCGTTACGCTTCACCTGAACGAGACGGCGGCCGGGGAGTATCTCGAACCCTGGAGCGTCGAGCGGCTCATCAAGGAGCACTCGGGTGCCGTCGCGGTGCCGATCGAGATCGTCGACAAGCCCGAGGCCGAGGCTCGGCGCATCACCGACGGTGCGGCCCTCTGGGCCAAGGCCAAGAGCGACATCAAGCCGGAAGACTACACCGAATTCTACCGGACGCTGGCGGGCCAGTATGACGAGCCGGCCTTGACCATCCATTATCGGGCCGAGGGGCGGCACGAGTATTCGGTCCTGGCTTTCGTGCCGGGCTCGAAGCCCTTCGATCTCTTCGATCCGCAGCGCAAGGGTCGCGCCAAACTCTACGTGCGGCGCGTGCTGATCTCCGACGAGGCCGACCTGCTGCCGGGCTGGCTTCGTTTCGTCCGCGCCGTGGTGGATACGGCCGACCTGCCGCTCAACGTCTCGCGCGAGATGGTGCAGCAGAGCCCCATCTTCGCTGCCATTCGCAAGGGCGTCACAGGCCGCGTCGTGACCGACCTGACCAAGATGGCCGAGAACGATGCGGAGGGCTTCGCCAAGGTCTGGGAGAATTTCGGGCCGGTGCTGAAGGAAGGCTTGTACGAGGACCCCGAGCGGCGCGATGGCCTGTTCAAGCTGGCCCGTTTCGCCTCGACCAAGCAGCCCGAGGGTGGCCGGACCCTGTCCCAGTATGTGGCCGACCTCCGACCCAACCAGACCGCGATCTACTACCTCCTCGGCGACGACATCAAGCGCCTCCAGTCGAGCCCGCAGCTCGAGGGTTTCAAGGCGCGCGGTATCGAGGTGCTGTTGCTGCCCGACCCCGTGGACGCCTTCTGGGTGTCGAACTCGGCCGGCTATGAGGGCAAGCCCTTCAAATCCGTGACCCAGGGAGCGGCCGACATCAAATCGGTGCCGGTGGCGGAAGGGTCCGACACCCCCGAGGCCAAGGATGTCGGGCCGGCCGTGGCGACCCTGCTGGCCTTCATGAAACAAACGCTCGAGGAAGCAGTCGAGGACGTGCGGGCGTCCGACCGGTTGTCCGAGAGCCCGGCCTGCCTCATCGCACCTGAGTTCGGCCCGGATCGGCGCCTCGAGAAGATCCTGGCGCAGCACGGCAAGCTCGGCGCGCAGACGAAGCCTGTCCTGGAGATCAACCCCAACCACCCGCTCGTCACCGCACTGGCGGCGCGTTTCGGCGGAGACGCAAATCGTGCCGTCGTCGAAGACTCGGCTTGGTTGCTCCATGACGAAGCGCGCATCATGGACGGCGAACTGCCGGCCGATGCCGCCGCTTTCGCGGCCCGACTGCGCCGCGTGATGGAGAAGGCCGCGGGCTGAGTTTCCCCTCATCCGCCCTGGATCAGCGGTGGTGTTTCCTTCTCCCGCCTGCGGGAGAAGGTGCCGCCTAGGGCCGGGTGAGGGAAAACACCGGCTACGCCGCTCGCGGCCTTAGACCGTGCCCACCCTCGCCCAAGCGCTGCGACGCGCGAAACTTGCCCTTGCGGGCGCAGAAGTGACATCTCCTGAATTCGATGCACGGCTGTTGCTCTGCGCCGCAACGGGCATCGATCGTCCGACGCTGATCCGCGACCCCGATCTCTCGCTGAGCACCGAGGCTGAAGCGCGCTTCGGCGCGTTCCTGGAGCGTCGCCTCGCGCGTGAGCCGGTGTCGCGCATCCTCGGCTTCCGCGAGTTCTGGGGTTTGAACCTCAGTCTCACCTCCGATGTGCTCGACCCCCGGCCCGATACGGAAACCTTGGTCGAGGCCGTGCTCGAAGCGGCGAAGGGGCGTCTCTCACATCCATGGCGCATCCTCGATCTCGGCACGGGCTCGGGCGCGATCCTCTGTGCTCTCCTGCACGATCTCCCGGAAGCACGCGGTTGGGCAGTCGACCGATCGGTTGCAGCCTGTCTCGTGGCGAGGAGCAACCTCGCGGCTTGCGGGTTTGACGCGCGCAGTCTCGTCCTGCAGGGCGACTGGGGCTCGGCCCTCGCGGCCGACCATTTCGACATCGTCGTGTCAAACCCGCCCTATATCGAGACCGCCACCATCGCCAGCCTTGACCGTGACGTTCGCGAGCATGATCCCTGGCCGGCCCTGGACGGAGGCGCGGACGGTCTCGCGGCCTACCGTCTCATCGCGGCCGACCTGCCTCGACTTCTCGTCATGGGCGGCCTCGCGGCCTTCGAGATCGGGCAAGGGCAGGATGCGGCAGTCTCGACGTTGATGGCCGGCGCCGGCCTCGCCGATCTCGCAACGCGCCGCGATCTAGCTGGTATCGAGCGCGTCGTGATAGGCCGGAGGTAAGTCGAGTGCGGACTAGCAATTCGATCTTCGACTTTGGGCAGGTCTGAAGGCGGATCGCGGCGCGTCGCAGCAATCCACGCCGTCTCTTGCGAGAGCCATGTCGTGTGCTCGTTGAGACTGACCGTCACGCGGGCTTAGCAGTGGCTATATCCGCAATGAAACGTAACTTCCAGATCTCACCCTTTCATCGTCACGTAAGCGACAGTCGCCTCGACATGAAGCGATGTCGTGTCGAAGACCGGGAACCCCGGCAGGTCTTCCGCGCCGATCAACAGGAAGATCTCGGTGCAGCCCAGGATGACGCCCTGCGCCCCTCTCTGCCGCAACTCGCCGACGATGCGCAGGTACTCCGACTTCGATTCCTGCCGCAGATCTCGACGGACTAGCTCTTCGAAGATGATGCGATCCACGATGGCCCTGTCGGAGTCGCAGGGCGACAGGATCTCGACGCCGAACTTGTCGCTGTAGCGCCGGGCAAGGTCTTCGGAGCACATCACCGGCAACGTCCCGAGGAGCGCCACACGCGTCAGTCCCATACGCTGAATGGCGGCTCCGGTGGGGTCTGCGATATGAATAAAGGGTGTCGACCGTGTCTGCATGATGGGTTCCACGACGCGGTGCATCGTGTTCGACACGCAGACGATGACGTCGACGCCGGCCGCTTCGAGGCGGCCGACCTTCTCGGCCAGGTAGTCCTGTGCTTCCTTCCAAAGATCGTGGCGGATGAAATGTGCTACATTGCCGAAGTTGACGGAGACGATGATGACTTCACCATTGTCCCATCCGCCGTAGATGGCGTTCAGCGCCTCGTTGAATAGCCTGTAATACTCGCCGGTCGCCTGATTGCTCATACCGCCGAGGACACCGATGGTTCGTTGAGCGAGCGGTCGCTTCACGTTGGTTAGCATGCCTGGGTCCTGTTGTGTCGGTCTAGGTCGAAGCTGGCCTCGATGCTCGGAAGGCGCGCTTCGTGACGACCGATGGATGCGGGGGTGCGAATTCCCGGGTCATTGACTTTTGCCTCATATCGCAGCCGCTTGTCGGTGATCTTTGACGATTGCCTCGTCCAGCGCAGCCCGCAGATCTGTTCGTCACACGACCGTATGATCTGATCGAGACAGCGACGCGCCGATCCCTTGTCGTTCGCCCTACAGGTTCCTGAGATAGCCCGCCGGCTTCTGGCCGAGGATCCGCCACGTGCCGGCGAGCCCCAATCCCACCGTGACGATCAGCGCCGCGGCCGCGGCCTCGACGGCCGGCCGCCAATCAAAATGGAACTCGAGGCCCATCACGCCGACCACGACGCCATAAGCTGCGGCGGTTCCGGCCAGGACCCCGAAGACGGCCGTGCCGAGCCCGAGCATTCCATATTCGAGCAGGAACGCTGCGAGCAGGCGACGCCGCGTGGCGCCCAGGACCTTGAGGATCACGGCATCGTAGACTCGCGCCCGGCGCCCGGCCGCGAGGGCACCCGCCAGCACCAGCACCGAGGACACGATCGTGACGGCGGAAGCCGCCCGCGTCGCGATCCCGAGTTTGCCCACGAAAACCCTGATGGCTTCAAGCACGTCGCGCACCCGCACCGTCGTGACGGCCGGGTAAGTCCGGGCGACATCGCGCGCCAACGCCGTGTCGCGCGACGGGTCGTCGGTCGGGAAGGCGGCCGTGGCCAGCACCATGTGAGGCGCTCCCGCGAAACTGTTGGGCGAGAACACCATGACGAAATTGATCCCCATGGTCTGCCAGTCGATCTTGCGCAGATTGGCGACCTTCGCCGTGATCGAGCGGCCGAGGACGTTGACGGTGACGTCCTCGCCGAGCTTCAGGCCGATGCCGTCGGCGAGTTCGCGATCGAAGGACACCTGCGGTGGGCCGTTATAATCCTTTGGCCACCACGCACCATCCACCACCCGCGATCCTTGCGGCGGAGCATCGGCGAAGGTGATGCCGCGATCCCCCTCGAGCACCCAGTTGGCGCCCTCCTTGGCCTTGACCTTGTCGGCCGGCACGCCGTCGACCGCCGTGATGCGGCCTCGCAGGATCGGCACGCTCTCGACCACAGCGCCCGGCGCTTGCGCCTTCACGTAACTCAAAAACGCATCGGTTTCGCGATTCGGGACGTCGGCGAAGAAGAAGCTCGGCGTCACGCCCGGCCGGGCAGCATCGATCTGGTGCTGGATGTTGTCGTCGATGAGCGCCAGTGTGACGAGGAGCGTCAGGCCGAGGCCTAGCGACAGCACCACGGCCGAGGTCAGCGCGCCCGGGCGGTGGATGTTGCCGAGCGCCAGTCTGAGGGCGACGCCCCGCGGGCGCGGCAAGGCGCGGGCGCCTGCCGTAAAGCCCAAGGCCACGAGACGCAGCAGGACGAAGGCCGCGATCGTCGCGCCGACATGGTACAGGGCCAGCCTATGGTCCTGCGAGAAACCGATGGCCGAGCCCGCCAGGGCCGCGACCGAGACCACGAGCAGAACGCGGTAGATGGGCCGCAGGCGCCCCGGACCGGGCTCGATCTCGTCGCGGAACAACGCCGAGACCGGCACGTCGTGCACGCGCCCGAGCGTCGGCAGCGAGAAGACGAGCGCGGTCAGGAAGCCGAACAACGCGCCGAGGCCCAGCGCCCCGGGGTGGATCGAGGGCACGAGCGGCAACGGGATGCGCGACCCGAACACCAGCACCGCGAGATAGGGCAGGGCGGCTCCGATCGCGAGACCGGCCAGAACGCCGAACGCCGCGACCAGCATCACCTGGGCGAGCCCCAGCGTGAAGACAGCGCGGCCCGGAGCCCCGAGCGCTTTCAGCACCGCAAGGCTGGCGCGCTTGCGCTCCATGGCGGCCTTGACCGCATTGCCGACCCCGACGCCCCCGACCACCAGCGCCGTGAGCCCGATGAGGGTCAGGAATTGCGTGAAACGACCGAGGTTGCGGTCGAACTCGGGCGATACGCTGTCGCGGGTCGTGATCTCCCATCCCGCCTCGGGGAACGCGGATTTCGCGTCGCTCACCAGGCGTCGCAATGTCGCGTCGTCGTTCTTGCCGTCGCTGCCGGCCCCGAGGTCGATCCGCGTCGTGAACTTGGCCAGGGTGCCCGGCTGGATCAACGCCGTCGCCTGGAGGGCCTCGCGACTCATCAGGATGCGAGGCGCCAGCGCGATGCCGCCCGCGAGACGATCGGGTTCCTGCATGAGGATGCCGCGCAGGATGAACCGCGTGGATCCGATCGACAACTCGTCCCCGACCTTCAGTCCGAGCCGGCCCGACAACGTATCGTCGGCCACAAGCCCGAAGCTGCCGTCGGCGGGGGCCAGCGCGGCATCGAGCGGCTGCGGCGGCGCGATCGTGACGGCACCCGCGACCGGGTAGGACGCGTCGACCGCCTTGATGTCGATCAGGGTCGATTGGTCTCCGGCATGCGCCATGGAGCGCAGGGTCGTGACGTCCGAGAGCCGCCCGTGCGCTGCGAGCCAAGCCCTTTCGTCGTCTCCCAAGGGTCGCGATACGGTCGAGAAGGCAGCGTCGCCCCCGAGCATCGTGCGGCCCTCGCGCCCGAGGCCGTCCGAAAGGCTGCCCGCGACCGAACCGACGCCCGCGATCGCCGCGACGCCGAGCGCGATGCACACGAGGAAGATCCAATAGCCGCCGAGGCCGCCGCGAAGGTCGCGCCAGGCGAGCCGCCAGACGATCGGCAGCCGCAAGGCCGCGGCCGGTGATGCCTCGAAGGGTGTCGTGACGCCCGGTTCCGCCCGCGCCGTCACGACAGCGCCTCGGCAGGGCTCCGCAGGTCCGCGGCAGGTTCGGCGTCGATCCGGCCCGAACGCAGCCTGATCGTCCGGTCGCAGCGCGCCGCGAGCTGCGGATCATGGGTGACGAGGACCAGGGTGGCGCCGCGCTCCCGTCGCGTCGCGAAGATCAGGTCCATCACGGCGCGGCCGGTCGCTTCGTCGAGGTTGCCGGTCGGCTCGTCGGCGACGAGGATCGCGGGATCGGGCGCCAAAGCGCGTGCCAGCGCGGTGCGCTGCTGTTCGCCGCCGGAGAGCTGCGCCGGGTAATGATGGAGCCTGTCGCCGAGGCCGACGGCGCCGAGCTCCTGTTCGGCCCGCGTGAAGGCGTCCCGGCGGCCGGCGAGCTCGAGCGGCACCGCGACGTTCTCCAGTGCCGTCATCGTCGGGATGAGGTGAAAGCTCTGGAACACGATGCCGATGCGCTGGCCCCGGAAGCGCGCCAGCCGGTCTTCGTCGAGCGCCTCGATCCGGATCCCGTCGATCGTCACGGCGCCACGTTCGGGACGCTCGAGGCCGGCCAGAACGCTGAGCAGCGTGGACTTTCCCGACCCCGAAGGTCCCGTCAGGCCGATGGCCTCACCACGCCCCACCTCGAGATTGATGCCCTTCAGGATATGGACTCGGGCCGCAGCACGGCCCAGACTCACATGCACATCGTCGAGCGAGACCGCAGCTTGAACCATTATCCACCTTTCCGATCGATCGACGTGCCGAAGCCGCCACGGTCACCATATGGGTTCGCCAGGCCGCTATATCAGTTGGCTGCCCTGTCTCTCGTGGTCGCAACATGGGTCTTCGGGATGTCGCCTGCCTTTGCCCGCGCGATCAAGATCGTAGCCTTCGGCGACAGCCTCACGGCCGGCTACGAACTGCCGGCCGACGCGGCTTTTCCCTCCGTGCTCGAGCGGGCGCTCCGCAAGGATGGATTCGACGTGTCGGTCGCCAATGCCGGGGTGTCGGGCGATACGTCCTCGGGCGGGCTCGAGCGCCTCGACTGGTCTGTCCCCGACGGAACCGACCTGACGATCGTGGAGCTCGGCGCCAACGACATGCTGCGCGGCATCGATCCTGCCGTGACCAGGACGGCGCTCGACGGTATCGTATCGGGCCTCGTGAAGCGAGGCAGCAAGGTGCTGCTGACCGGAATGTATGCCTCGCCGAGCCTCGACACGACCTATCGCGAGCATTTCGCCGCCATCTATCCCGGGCTTGCCAAGCAGTACGACATCCCGCTCTATCCGTTTTTCCTCGCCGGGATCATCGGCAAGCCGGAACTGCATCTCGCCGACGGTCTGCACCCGAACGCGGCCGGGGTCGACGTCCTCGTGGCCAATATCCTGCCCACCGTGGAAAACGTGCTGCTCGGCATGGGGGCCAAAGGGTGAGAGAAGCGTACGCCAGCAGGCTCGTCCGTGTCGTCGTTCCGTGAAACCTGAGCGTCGGCCGCGCGTCCGGCGTCTCGTTCTCGGCGACTTCCGATCCTACACGACGCTCGACGTCGCGCTCTCCGGCGCCCCCGTGGTGTTGGCCGGGCATAACGGGGCCGGCAAGACGAACCTGCTCGAAGCCCTGTCGTTCTTCACCCCCGGCCGCGGCCTGCGCCGCCCCGAACTCGCCGAATGCGCCCGCGAGGGTGGGTCCGGCAGCTGGGCCGCGTCGTTGGAACTCGAGGACAGCGGCGAAGTCGTGCCCCTCGTGCAACTCGGCACGGGCCTCGACGCCGGCGATGGCGGAGGCCCGGCAAGCCGGAAGTGCCGCATCGACCGGGCGCCTGTCGCGTCGGCCAAGAGCTTCGCCGACCACCTCCGGGTCGTCTGGCTGACGCCGGCCATGGACAGCCTTTTCACCGGCGGCGCTTCGGACCGGCGCCGCTTCCTCGATCGCATCGTGCTGACGGTCGATAGCGAACACGGCACCCGCGTCACGGCGCTCGAACGGGCGTTGCGCAACCGCAATCGCGTCCTCGAGGACGGCCGCGCCGCCGGTCGTATCGATGCGGCCTGGGCGGACGCCGCCGAACGCGAAGTGGCGGCGCTCGGGGTCGCGGTCGCGGCGGCCCGGCACGAGACGGTGGCGCGGCTTGCGGCCCTCATCGGCCAGCATCGCGACGAGGCTTCGCCCTTCCCCTGGGCCGATGTGGCGCTCGACGGCACGATCGAGTCCCTGGTGGCGTCGAGCCCGGCGCTGGAGGCGGAGGATCGCTACCGCGCGTTCCTGCGCGAGGCCCGCGCACGGGACGCGGCGGCGGGGCGCACGTCGATCGGCCCGCATCTCACCGACCTCGTCGTGCGGCACGGCCCGAAAGCCGCCGACGCGGCGCGGTCGTCGACGGGCGAACAGAAAGCGCTGCTGGTCGGCTTGGTGCTGGCGTCGGCTCGCCTCGTCGCGGCCATGAGCGGCATCGCGCCGCTCGTGCTGCTCGACGAGATCGCGGCGCATTTCGATCCGTTGCGCCGTCAGGCTCTGTTCGAGTCGCTCGAGGCGCTCGGCGGACACGTGTTCATGACGGGTGCCGACCCGGCGCTCTTCGCCGATGCGCCTGACGCCCAGCGCTTCGAAGTCGTGCCCGGCGCGGTGCGGCCGGCCGTGGACTAGAAGCTCAGGATGTCGACAGGTTGGTTTCGACCAGCACCGTCTCGGTCTCGAACCTGGCCGAATGCCAGGTTCCGACCGGGAACACGAAGAGGCTGCCCGGTCCGAAGGCGCTGGGTCCCTGCTCGGTCGTGAGCGTACCCGATCCCGAGATCACCTGGACGATCTGCTCGTGGTCGTGGCTGTGCCGGGGCGCCTCCGTACCGGCCGGGATCTGCACGGAAACGAGCGAGACACCGTCGAGGACAACGTGCCGTTTCGTGACGCCGTTCGGCGCAGTCGTCGAAGGCACGTCGTTCCACGCGATCACATGCTGGGTCATGCGGGCTCCTCCCGGCTCGTTGACATCGCCCCTGCTCACGACGCCCGCTGCAGATCGCCAAGCGCCATGGTCAAAACATCTTCGCAACCCGCAACGGCTTCGTCGACCGAGACGGCGTCCATGGTGTCGCCGCCTTTGACCACCCAGGCTGCCGCGCGGCCGGTCGGCGCGAATGGCGCGGCGCGATCGACCGAAAAAGCCCGCAGTCCCAGGGTCGGCGTGCCGCTGGCGGCGGACAGATGCATCAGGCCCGAGTCATTGCTGATGGAAAGGGCGCATCGCTCGAAACAGGCGACCACCTCGGGGAGGGTCAGATCGCCGCAGAGGTCGATCGCATCGGGCAGCGCGCGTAGCAGCGGCTCGGCCCGCTCGCGTTCGCGTACGCCCGGTCCGCCGAAGACGACGGCCTTGGCGCCCGGCAAGGCACCCTCGGCCAGGCGATGAAAGAGCGCCGCGAAGCGCGCGGCGGGCCACATCTTCGGGGACCAGCTCGCGGTCGGGCAGAGCGCCACCACCGGAACGCCATGCGGGATCAGGGCCTCGGCCCTGGCACGCTCGGCCGGCCCCGTCCAGACCACCGGAACCGGTGCCGGATCGAACCCCAACAAGGCGGCATGCTGTTGGTAGATCCTGAGGCCCGGCATGGGCCGGCGCATATGGCGCCGCCGGGCCCGGAGCGCGTAGGGGAGGCCGGATCCCTTAAGGTCGACGACGATGTCCCAAGGCGTGCGCACCGTCGCGGCCCAGAGTCCGAGCCAGTGCAGATGCGTCTTCCTCTTCTGAACCAGGATGGTCCGCTCGCGTTGCGGCAGATGCGTGAAGAGCGCCGCGGCCTCGGGACTGCTGGCGACCGTGATTCGTGCCGCGGGATGCAGGCGGACGAGGCGGTCGAGGACCCCGCATGCTATGACGGCATCGCCGATCATGCGCGGCGCGACGAACAGGATCTTCATCGCAAGCTGCGGATCGCGCCGGTCACGGCGCGGCCCGATATCGATGGTCGTGCACCGAACGCGTGCTGGCCGGCCGCGCCGACGAGACGATCGTTGTCGCCGATGGCGGCGACAGCGCTGGTCTCGTGATGATCGATCATCGTTCGCATCGTCTGCTCTTCGCGCCGCCCGACGTGGTCGTTGCGGCACGATATGCGCGGCGGACGGCGTTCGATCAACCCTCGATGCGGCTCGGCTGTTCTGCGCCGGGAGTGGCTCAGACCCGCTGGGCGCGCCCGCTTGCGGCCGATTCGGTCGCGGCATCGGCCAGCATCTGGGCGCGGAGCCCATCCTGCCCGTTGGGCGAAGGCGCCTTGCCGGCCTCGACGCTGGACAGGAAGTGATCGAGTTCGCGCCGGTAGGCCGGGGTGTAGCGTTCGAGGAAGAAGTTCAGCACGGGAGCGCTGGAGAAGCCGTCGGCCGTGGCCATCTCGACCGCGTGTTCGGTGAGGTTATGGGCGCGCAACATGCCCTTCGAGCCATGCACCTCGACGCGCTGGTCGTAGCCGTAGGTGGCACGCCGCGAGTTCGAGATCTGGCAGATCTTCCCCGATGCGGTCTTGAGAAGCACTGCCGCGGTGTCGACATCCCCCGCCTGGCCGATCGCGGGATCCACCAGCGAGGAGCCGACCGCGTGGACCTCGACCGGTTCTTCGCCGAGGAGGAACCGGGCCATGTCGAAATCATGGATCATCATGTCCCGGAAGAGGCCACCGGACCGGGCGATATAGGCGATCGGCGGAGGGGCAGGGTCGCGCGACAGGATCGTGACGAGTTCGACCGTGCCGATCTCTCCCGCGGCGAGCCGCTGCTGGAGGGCACCGAAATGCGGGTCGAACCGGCGGTTGAAGCCGATCATCAGAGGCGTGCCGGCCCGCTCGACCACCCCGAGGCAGCTGCGGATCCGTTCGGATGACAGGTCCACCGGTTTTTCGCAGAAGATCGCCTTTCCGGCTTGCGCACCGGCCTCGATCAGCTCGGCGTGCGTGTCGGTGGACGAGCAGATGACGAGAGCCTGAATCGCAGGGTCCGCCAGGATCTGCTCGACCGATCGCACCGGGACGTTCAGTTCGCGTCCGAGAGCCTCGGCGGGTGCGGCGACGGCATCGGCGATGGCGGCGAGCCGGGCTTTGGGATGCGATGCGATGTTCCGGCCGTGCAACGTGCCGATCCGCCCGGCGCCCAGCAATCCAATGGACAGCATGTTCTATTTTCCTCCCATCGAACCGTGTTTGGCACAAATATTAGAACAGTTGTTCCATTTGTGCAAGGGAGGCAGTACGCGCATGCGAGTCGAACTCATGCGGACCCGGCATCGATCCGGTCGATGTGACCGAGGTCGCGGTCAGGATCCAGCCGGTCCCGGACGCGTTGCTTCAGGGTTTTGACGTCGGGAAAGCCGCCGTCGCGTTTGCGTTCCCAGACCGTTGTGTCGTCGACCGCGATGCTGAAAGCACCGCCCGTCGCGGGGATGAGCGCCACCTCCCCAAGATCCGCTCCGAAGGTCGACAACAACTCCTGCGCCATCCAGGCGGCACGCAATAACCAGTGGCACTGTGTGCAGTAGGTGATCGCGATCCGCGGCCGCGACGATGTTGCTGTGTCTTCGCTCATGGCCCGCTTTGCTGTTGCCTGATAGAGCATCATAGAGTTCATCTAGAGATTGGAAAAGCCGCACTGCTCGTCGAGCGGCTTCAGGCGGTCAGGACGCGCATGCGACGCGGGTAAGGATCGTTCGAGAAGTCGCGTCGCCGACGACATCGAGCCCTCCATGCAAAGGAGCTGTTGCTTATTCAATCGTCCTGTGTTCGGCTTGAGGCCGCAGGATGCGAGGCGGTCGATGTCTGTCGAGCAAACATTCAACTGTGAGTTGCAATACCTTCAGGCCGAGCGGGGGCTTTTGCTGGTCCGGCGCCGGATGTCGTCTACGCCCAAACGGGCTGCTCGCCTCTGATGTTGCCCGGCTCGCCTTATCTGCAGCAAACGTCTCCTGCCGGGTCGACGGTTGTGCAGGTCTATCGCGGCTTCCAACTCACGGCGGCCGCGGGACTGGGCGTGCTGATGGCGTCGTTCTGGACGGCTTCAGGCACCAGCGATCTACGGACCGGTGCGCTCGTGGTCGCGTTCGCCGTCATCGTCGCCGTACTTTCGGTGCGGGAGCGACGGCGGCTACGGCGGCAAGATGCCAATGTCGAACGAAGGATCGCAGCCTACGCGTCCGAAGAGGCCCGTTTCCGTCTGCTCGCCGAGCATACGGCCGACATGATCGTCGAGTTCGACCGCCAAATGGCGGCTCGATTCGTTTCGCCGAACAGTCGGTCCCTGCTGGGCTACACGCCTGAAGAAATGCTCGCTATGCGGGCCCAAGACTTCGTCCATCCGGAGGACCTGCCGGGTTACCTCGACAGCGTCTCGAGCCTGCTCGCGGGCCACCACGATCGCGTGGTGACGACCCTGCGACACCGGCGCCGAGACGGCTCCTGTTTCTGGGCCGAAGCCAGTATCCAGCTGATCCGAGACCCTGCTACCCGAGAGCCGGCAGGATATGTCGGCAGCCTCCGCGACATCTCCGAACGGCGGGCCGCCGAGGCCGCCTTGCGCGACAGCGAGGCTTTCCTTCGCAGCGTCATCGACAGCAGCCCCGATTGTGTCCAGGTTCTCGACCTCGACGGCGATGTCTCGTTCACGAGCCGCAATGGCCTTTGCTGGCTCGGGTTCGAGAAGACCGAGGTCATCGGCCTGAGTTTCGTCGACCTTTGGCCCGCCCCGGTCCGTCCCGATGTCCGTTCCGCCATCGCGGCCGCGGCGGCGGGCGCCGTATCGCGTTTCGCGGCCAGCACGATGTCGGCCAGCGGTCGGCCGCTGCATCTCGACGTCCTGGTGACGCCGATCGCGGGACCCGATGGGCCCTCCGCACGGTTGCTCGCGATCTCGCGGGACGTGACGCAGGCGACCGATGCCGAGAACGCCTTGAAGCAGACCCAGGATCGCTACCGCTTGCTGGCCGAGAACTCGTCCGACCTCGTCATGCTGAGAGAACCGGGACCGGCTGGTCGGCTGCTCTACGTGTCCCCGTCGTGTCGTCGTATGCTGGCCTACGAACCAGAGGCCGTGGCCGCGATCCCTGTGTCCGAACTGGTGCATCCGGATGACCGGGACGCGGTCGCCCTCGTCCTGGCCCTTCTGACGGTCGAGAACGGTACAGTGTTGAACACGCACCGTCTCAAGCGTGGTGACGGCGCCTACATCTGGGCCGAAGTTGCTTTCCAATTGGCCGAGCGGAATGGGCAGACGGTCGTCGTGGCGGCTCTCCGCGATGTGACGGAGCGCCATGTCCAGGCCCAGGACTTGAAGGCCGCGAAGGACCTCGCCGAACGCGCCCAACGCGCGGCCGAACAGGCCAGCGAGGCGAAGAGCGATTTCCTGGCGGTCGTCAGCCACGAGATCCGGACACCCCTCAACAGCATCATCGGGTTCACGGACCTCATGCTCGATTCGGGCGAGCTCCCGGTCCACATCCAGCGCCACGCGGAGCTGATCCGATCCTCGGGCTCGGCTCTTCTGACCGTCGTCAACGACCTCCTGGACTTCTCGAAGGCCGAAGCAGGAGCCATCGAACTCGAATCCCTGGCCTTCGGTCCCGAAGCCTTGGCGCAACAATGCGCCGCCATCGTTCGCGGCTATGCCGGCACCAAGGCGCTCGACATCGATGTCGAGATCGCCGGCGTCCTGCCAGTCTCGCTGATGGGAGACGAGGCGCGCCTTCGCCAGGTCCTGCTGAACCTGCTCAACAACGCCGTCAAGTTCACGCAGCGAGGGAATGTGACGCTCCGCCTCGCGACCCTGCACACGACCGAGCGCGCCGCGACGCTGCGGTTCGAGATCGCCGATACCGGCATCGGCATTCCGGAGGCCAAGCAGCACCGGCTCTTCGAACGGTTCAGTCAGGTCGACACGTCGGTCTCGCGACGCTTCGGCGGTTCCGGACTGGGGCTCGCGATCTGCAAGAAGCTCGTGGACCTCATGGGCGGCACGATCGGCGTGTCGAGCCGCGACGGGTGGGGCTCGACCTTCTGGTTCACGATCACGCTTCCGTTGCCGCCGGCCGAGGTTGCGGTGGCTCCGGTCGTGGCGATCGTGCCGTCGCGCCGCACCGGGCGGATCCTCCTGGTCGAGGATATCGACATCAACCAGCGGCTTGCCTTCGCGCTTCTTGATGCTCGCGGCCACAGCGTCGACATCGTCGCAGACGGCGCCGAGGCCGTGACGGCCGTGGAGCAGCGAGCCTACGACGTCGTCCTGATGGACGTGCAGATGCCGGGGATGGATGGCATGACGGCGACGCGGCTGATCCGCAACGCTGGTGGAACAAGCAGCAAGGTGCCGATCATCGCCATGACGGCCAATGTGTTCCCCGAGCAGATCGAAGCCTTCCGGCTTGCCGGGATGGACGACCATGTCGGCAAGCCGCTGAACCGCTTGCAGCTCTACGCGACCGTGGACCGGTGGCTGGTGCGCGACGTGCCGGCGCCGGATACCCCGACACGTGGGTTTCATGACTCCTGCGAAACGGGCAATGGCAAGACCTTCGACCCCGAGGCCTACGATCGGCTTCTGTCCTATATCGGTCGGGCGAAGCTCGATGACATCCTGAGCCGTTTCGAGGCGTCGCTGCCCTGGCGTTTCGGGACCGGAGACGGCGGGCCGGACGCTCTGCGTCGATGGACGGCCGATGCTCACGTCGTGCTGTCCGTCGCCGGTATGACGGGCTTCGGCGAACTTGCGTCCGCCTGCCGGGTCCTGCAGGCCGCGGAACACGGATCCGAGCACCATCGCTCGAGTCTCGAAACCGCCCGCTCGGCGCGCGACGCCGTGCTGCTGGCGCTCGCCGGCCTGAGGCGCGATCTCGTCACGGCCGCGGAGTAGGGGCGTTCGGTACGATGGTCACTGCGAGGCGCGTAACGGCGAAGCAAGCTGGAGACCGATCCAGGACGAACCGGGTTCCGCCACGCTCGCTCGCGGCGCGCCGCTATGGCCTTGGACGATCCTCATGGCGCCCTGACACGGGTACGAGGCAGATCGATCAGCGCCTCACGGAGGATGTCAGGTCCCAATCTCTGGCGCTACCTTCCGGTACAGGAGACCGGCTGCGTTCCGGCCGCCGTACGAACGTGTTCTCCGCCGGTTCGGGTTCGGCCGCAACCGGTTCCGGATCTTCGACCTCCGAAGCCTGCGGCAACTCGATCGCCGCAGGGGGACGGATGGTGCTGCGGTCAGGCGGCAGCGCGAGGGCGGCGGACCGCCTCGGCGGTTCGGGCCGGTCCGCGTCGCCTGCGCCGGCATTGCCGAAGGTGATCAGCGGTGTTTCGGCCATCGCGGGTCTGACGCTTCGCGGAGACCTGGCGTCGCCACCCGACGACGCGACCGCCGAAGGAGCGACGGCACGGGGCGGATCCATCCGAACCGGTCGCGGCGTGTAGGACGACACAGCGGGCGACAGCGGGACGCTCGCCACCAGGGTCGCGGGGCCGGCGCCGTATCCGGGTTGCGGTACCGGCGCCCGGGCGATGTCCATTTCCTCGTCGATCGGCGGAGGGTCCGGCAGATTGTCCTTGACCGGCGGCTCCGGCAGAGTCGTCTGCGGCACGGGCTTGCAATAGCGGCGAGGGCCCCGCGACGTCGACCCATGCATCGCGAGGTCGACGTGGAAATGGTTGTAGTGGAAGATGTTGTAGCCCGGTCCGAGAACGGTGGTGAAATACGAACAGGCACCCGCATGAGCCTCGTGCAGGAAGGCGCGCTCCTGCTCGTCGATGCCGTTGAAACCCCGCATGATGTTGAGTTCGCGCCCGCTCGCCAGAACGAAGCCGCCGATATCGAGGGCATTGCCGAAGGCGTGTTCGCTGAGGTTGGCCCCGCTCATGTTGTTGATACCACGGCAGGAATAGCTGCCCATCGCGTCGATGCGCACCACGGGCTCGCCGAACCTCGCGGTGGCGGCCGGTTGCACGACCTCGCGGACCCAGCGGTCGAGCGCCGCGATCATCGGACAATCGAGCGTTTGCGTGGCGTTCAGGACCACGCTGCCCTCGGCCAAGGCCGTCACCTTGAAGGGGTGAGTGAGACCGCAGATGCCAGGCCCGTCCATTTCATGGAAGGCACGGATGAACGACGATTCGCGGACGATGCCTTTGGATAGACAGGCCGCTTCCGCCTGCGCGCGCCACGGTGGACGCTCCTCGCGGTGGAAATCCGAACAGCCAGCGAGAGCGCCAGCGATCACGAGAAGGAGAAACAGGGAACGTCGCATGTCCATCAAATTGAGACGCAGGAATTAACTGCCTCTCTATTTTCAGGATGGGACGCCCAACGGCGGTCAATGCAACCGCCGTTGGTTAATCAAACACGAAGCCGAGCGGATCGAGCCCCGGAATCAAGCCTGCGGACGTCGCGCCATGAAACGCTCGAACTCCTCGCGGTCGCGCGCCCGCCGTGCTTCGTCCGCGAATTCGGCGAACTCGCGCTGCGCTTCCTCGAGCTTGCGCCGCTCAGCTTCGAGCCGCTCGATCTCCGCCTTGCGCCACTCGTCGAAAGCCGCATTGCCGGTCCGGTTCACGCCGAAGCCGCCCCACTCGGCCCGGAAGCCCGTGGAGAACGGACGCCCACCGCCGCCGAACGACTGCCGCATCGCGTTGAACCAGTCTTCACCTGGACCGCGGCGACGCTGCACCATCTTCAAGGCGATGATGCCGAGACCGATCGGCCAATAGACCATGAAGCCCAGCACCATCGCGAGCAGTTCGAACGAACTCCATCGGCCGCCGCATCGCCCGCTTCGGCGCCATCCACCGGGATAGCCGGACCGGTCCACGAAATCGGGACCCGCCGCGGATCCCGTGTCAGATATCGAACTCATGTTCGTCTCCATCTGCGGGCGCCTGCGCTCCGGCTGGAACAGCATCGGAGTTGGCAGGGCACCGCGCGAAACAGATCGGAGGCGAAATGTGTCACTTCAAGCGATGCCGGATCGGATTCGAGAGTACCTCGCTCAGATCGAGGGATCGACGCCCGTCGGCATGTCGGCCACTGTGCCGAGGTAGGAGCGAACGCGGGTCCGGCCGTGCATCGTGTCTCGTCGGGACGTGACCGATTGCGTATCCTCGCCCGGAATCGCGGTCCGCTCCGGACCCGGCGAGGCGGCCGATTCGGGCGCGAGATCGAGACCGGCTCCGGGATCCGCCGTACCTGTGCCGATGCGCTCGCGAACGTCGCGGTTGGCATCGGTGTTGACGAGCGGATCATGCGACTGGACCCGCTCGAACCCGGAGGGGCTGACCGGCGCCGTCGGCGCATCCGGGCTCCAACCCTCGGCCTTCCACGCGGTCTCCCGTTCGTCGAGGTTCACGGCGCCATCGCGGTCCAGGATGTCGATCGCCCTCTCGTAGCTCTCGGGGCCCGTGTGGACCGCCAGCGCGATGCCGCCACGTCGCAGGCCTTCGCGGTAGGAAGAGCGGTCCGATTCCGGCATGAAGACGAAGATGTTGAGGAGCGATCGCAGGATGCCCACGTCCTCGTGCGGCTCGTCGGCGACGTCCTGCGCGGCCCGTCCCCGCAGCAGTTCGATGTCGGCCGCGACGAAACCCGCGGCCAGGAGGTCCGCATGCGCCTTGTCGGCGTCGCCCTGTGTTTCGAAGAACGCCGTCACGGTCTGGCGTCCCTCCGCCATCGCTGCGCTGTCAGTGGTCATGAGGTTTCTCCCTTTCGCGATTGAAACGGCAACCGGTGCCGTCGCGTTCCACGGGGAAGCGCGACCCGCAGGCCGCTCGTGGCTCGGCTCGCACCGCGCGGTCGCAGGAACGGAGAACCGGAATGGCAAGCGTCTTCATCACGGGTTCGTCGGATGGGCTCGGCCTGATGACGGGTCGTCTCCTGGCCGAACAGGGGCATCGTGTCGTGCTGCATGCCAGGAACGAAGCCAGGGCCGAGGCCGCGCGGATCGCCCTGCCGCAAGCCGAAGCGGTGCTGATCGGCGATCTTTCGACGCTCGCGACCATGCGCGTCGTCGCCCAGCAGGCCAACGGGTGGGGACGCTTCGATGCGGTGATCCACAATGTCGGGATCGGCTACCGCGAGCCTCGCCGCGTCGAAACCGCCGATGGCCTGTCGCAGCTCTGGGCCGTCAACGTGCTCGCGCCCTACGTGCTGACCGCCCTCATGCACAAGCCCGACCGGCTGGTCTATCTGAGTTCGGGCCTGCACACCGGCGGGACCGCGACCCTCGACGACCTCCAGTGGGCCGGGCGCCGTTGGAACGGCAGCCAAGCCTATGCGGACACCAAGCTTCACGACGTGCTGCTCGCCTTCGGCGTGGCGCGGCGCTGGCCGGATGCGCTGTCGAACGCGCTCACCCCGGGCTGGGTGCCGACTCGGATGGGCGGTCCGGGTGCGTCCGACGATCTCGATCAGGCCCATCTGACCCAGGCCTGGCTGGCCGTGAGCGACGACCCGGAGGCAAAAGTGAGCGGCCGCTACTTCTACCACCTGCGGCCGAGAGACGTGAACCCGGCCGCCGAAAACGCTGACCTGCAGGACCGCCTGCTCGATCACTGCCGCGACCTGTCCGGCGTCGCGCTGGCCTGAACCGAGCCGGCCGCCCGTCTTTACGTCAGCGGAGGTCTTTGGCCGAAAATGGCGCTGCCGACCCGGACATGCGTGGCGCCGAGCTGGATGCCGAGCTCGAAATCGGCGCTCATGCCCATGGAGAGCTTCGCGATCCCATTGCGGTCAGCGATGGTCTTGAGAAGGGCGAAGTGCGGCGACGCCTGTTCGTCGGCCGGCGGGATGCACATCAGCCCCTCGATGCCGAGCCCGAGCGTCTCGCGGCAGTGGCGCAGGAAGGCATCGGCCTCGGCCGGGAGGATGCCGGCCTTCTGCGGTTCTGCCCCGGTATTGACCTCGACGAAGAGCTTCACGGCTTTGCCGGCCCTGGCGATCTCGTCCGCCAGCGCCTCCGCGATCTTCGGACGGTCCACCGTCTCGATGACGTCGAAGGTTTCGACCGCCTCGCGCGCCTTGTTGGACTGCAGCGGGCCGATCAGATGCAATTCGACGCCGTCGAAGGCAGCCCTCAGCGCCGGCCATTTCCCCTTGCTTTCCTGGACGCGGTTTTCCCCGAACACCCGCTGTCCCGCCGCGAGGGCCGGCACGATGTCGTCGGCCGGGAACGTCTTCGAGACCGCGACCAGCGTCACGGACCTTGGGTCGCGCTCGTAGTCGCGCGCTGCCCGATCGATGCGTGTCCGAATGGCCTCGAGGCGAAACGGAAGGTCGGACGGCGTCGGTTCGGGCACGGGTGGGCACTCTTGAGTTCGGGGCGACGTCGGCTCGGCTTGGAGAACGGGGTCCGCCCTGGCCTTTAGCAGATCGCCGACGTGCGAAGAAGCGCAGCAGCCGTCGATGCAGACGTTCACCCTGCGGCTTCGCGGCCTCCGCGCCGCGGTCGAGAACTCAGGGTCCCCCCCTGACCGAAGGGTCGCCGATGCTGTAAGGTCCTCGGATGACGCGAGGCCGGGTATGACATCAGCAGGGGGTACCTCGCCGACGAGGCGCGACGGGCGCGGCCTTTTCACGAGCCCGTGCGGGTGATCCTCCTCGTCTCGATCGCAGCCCTGGTCGCTACTCCCGTCATCTCGGTTCTGACGCTCTGCGCGGTCGCGGTCAGGACCATGCGGGCGCCGGTTCGGGTCACGGTCGGGCCGCCTCCCATGGGCATCGGCGCCGGGATCGTGGCGGTCGTTTCCGGCACGGGAGAGACACTGGCCGGGTGGTTCGTACCCGGGATGCCGGGCCGGGGAGCGGTGCTGCTGGTCCACGGCATCCGGTCCGATCGCCGCATCCTGGCCGGCAGGATGAGCTTCCTGGCGCGGGCCGGCGTGGCGGTCCTGGCGATCGACCTCAGGGCGCATGGCGAAAGCCTCGGGTCGTCCATCACGTTCGGCCGGCTCGAGGCCCTGGACATCGCGGGCGCCGTGGCGTGGCTGCGCGACGCGGCCCCTGGCGAAAGGCTCGCGGCGCTCGGAATCTCGCTCGGCGGTGCGGCGGTGGCGCTCGCGACGCGGTCCGTGCCCATCGACGCCCTGGTCCTGGAATCCGTCTTCCCCGACATCGCGAGCGCCATCTCCAACCGGATGCGTCTCGTCGCAGGGCCGGTGCACCGCTGGCTCACGCCCGTCTTCATGGCGGTGGGCACGGTTCTGACCGGGCTCCGTCCCCGGGATCTGCGTCCCATCGACGCCTTGGCGGCCTATGGCGGTCCGGTGCTGATCCTCTCGGGGTCCGAGGATCGGCTGACGACGGCCTCCGAGACGCGCGCCCTCTACACTGCCGCGCCCGGCCCGAAGGAGCTTTGGCTGGTCAGGGGCGCCGGGCACGTCGACCTGGCCTCGGCGGCGGGTGCGGACTACGAGACACGCATTCTGGCCTTCATCCACCGCCACCTCGTGCGGGTTTCCGCATGCGCCTGATCCTCGTCGGCGGCGGCCTCGCCAACAGCCTGATCGCCTATCGCCTCTCGGCCATGCGGCCCGAGATCGATTGGACGATCCTCGAAGGCGGCGCCGAGATCGGCGGCAACCACACCTGGTCGTTCCACGCGGGCGATCTGACGCCGGCGCAACAGGCCTGGATGGAGCCTTTCGTCACGGCGCGCTGGCCCGAATATGCGGTCGTGTTCCCGGACCTCCACCGGCGACTGCCTCTCGGCTACCGCTCGATCTCGGCCGATGGCTTGCGCGCCGTCATGGCGGCAGGCCCATGCCTCGGGCTCCCGGCATCACGGATCCGCACCGGTGCCGAGGTCCGCGACCTGCGCCCCGACGGCGTGACCCTGACGTCGGGCGAGGTGATCCCGGCCGATGGCGTGATCGACGGCCGGGGCTACAGGCCGAGCCCGCATCTCTCCATCGCGTTCCAGAAGTTCTGCGGCCTCGAGGTCCGCACGGCCGCACCGCACGGCCAGGCGTCGCCGATCATCATGGACGCCACGGTGCCGCAGCGCGACGGGTTCCGCTTCGTCTATACGCTGCCTTTCTCGTCCGACAGGATCCTGATCGAGGATACCTATTACTCCGACGGGCTGGAACTCGATGTCGCGGCGACGCGGGACCTCGTCTTCGACTATGCAAGGCGGAGGGGCTGGACGGTCGCCGAGGTGGTGCGGGACGAGACGGGTGTCTTGCCGATCGCGCTCGGCGGCGACATCGACGCCTTCTGGGCCGATGCGGCCGGGGTGGCGCGGAGCGGGCTCCGGGCGGCCCTGTTCCATCCCACCACCGGCTATTCCCTGCCCGATGCGGTGCGGCTCGCCGACAGGATCACCATGCTCCAGGACCTCTCGGCCCCCAGCCTCTTTCGCGAGACGCGCGCCCATTCGGTGGCGTGCTGGGAAGCAAACGGCTTCTATCGCCTGCTCGACCGGCTGCTGTTCAAGGCCGCCGACCCCGATCGGCGCTACCGCCTGATCGAGCGCTTCTACCATTTCTCTCCCGAGCTCGTGTCCCGCTTCTATGCCGGACGCAGCACCTTCATGGACAAGGCCCGCGTGCTGACCGGCAAACCGCCCGTGCCGATCTTCCGGGCGCTCCGTTGCCTGCGAGAACCCGCCATGGAGGCGCGAAGCTCATGAACGCGCCTTTCCCGACCCTTTCGCGGTCCAGGACCGCCGCGAGGCCCAGGGCCATCGTGGTCGGATCGGGCTTCGGCGGGCTCGCCCTGGCGGTCCGGCTCCAGGCCGGCGGCTTCGATGTGACGGTGCTCGAAAAACGCGACAAGCCCGGCGGCCGGGCCTATGTCTACGAAGACGCCGGGTTCACCTTTGACGGCGGACCCACGGTGATCACGGACCCGACCTGCCTCGAGGAGATCTGGACCGCGGCGGGTCGGCGCATGGCCGACGACGTCACGCTGGTCAAGGTCGACCCCTTCTATCGCCTGTGCTGGGAGGACGGGTTCACCTTCGATTACGCCAACGACCAGGCGGAGCTCGACCGGCAGATCGCGGCCGTGTCACCGGGCGATGTCGCGGGCTATCGGCGGTTCCTGGCCTTCTCGGAAGCCGTGCTGGAGAAAGGCTACATCGGGCTCGGGGCCGTGCCGTTCCTCGATTTCCGCTCCATGATCAAGGTGGCGCCGGCGCTCGTGAAGCTCGAAAGCTACCGGAACGTCTATGCGCTCGTGGCGCGCTTCATCAAGGACGAGCATCTCCGCCAGGCTTTCTCGTTCCATACGCTGCTCGTCGGCGGCAACCCCTTCAAGACCTCGGCCATCTATGCCCTGATCCACGCACTGGAGCGGCGCTGGGGCGTGTGGTTCCCGAAGGGCGGCACCGGTGCGCTGATCGGGGGCATGGTGCGGCTGTTGGAGAGCCTCGGCGGCACGATCCGGCTGTCCTCGGCGGTGCGCACCATCACGACGGCGAACGGCCGGACGACCGGGGTCGTGCTCGAAGACGGCACGCACCTCGAGGCAGAGGTCGTGGCGTCCAATGCCGACGTCATGCACACCTATCGCGATCTCCTGAGCCATGACCCGCGCGGGCCGGCCGAAGCCAGGCGGCTCGGCCGCAAGCGCTTTTCCATGTCGCTCTTCGTGGTCTACTTCGGCCTCAAGGGCGACCATCGCGGCCTCGCCCACCATACGGTCTGTTTCGGTCCGCGCTACCGCGAGCTCATCGCCGAGATCTTCGGGTCGGACAAACTCGCCGACGACTTCTCGCTCTACCTCCACGCTCCGAACGCGACGGATCCCTCCCTGGCGCCTGCGGGCCACAGCGGCTATTACGTGCTCTCGCCCGTGCCGCATCTCGGCACCGCCGACATCGACTGGGCCGTCGAAGGGCCGAAGTACCGCGACAAGATCTTCGCCTATCTGGAGAAGCACTACATCCCGAACCTGCAACGCGACCTCGTCACCTCGCGCATGCTGACGCCGTTCGAGTTCCGCGACGAGATGAACAGCCACTTCGGCTCGGCCTTCTCGCTGGAACCGATCCTGACCCAGAGTGCCTGGTTCCGGCCGCACAACCGCGACGCCAAGATCGCCGGCCTCTACTTCACCGGGGCCGGCACGCATCCCGGCGCCGGCGTGCCCGGAGTCGTGGGGTCGGCCAAGGCGACCGCCTCGCTCATGCTGGCTGATGCCGGCCTCGCGGCGCCGGCCGATCCGGCCGAGGCCCTCAGGACCGCGGGCGTCGCGCCCGCATGACGGACGCCGTCTCCGAAGCCAGCCGGCAGAGCATCGAGGCCGGATCGAAGAGTTTCGCGGCCGCGGCCCGGCTGTTCGACCCCGCGACACGCGACAGCGCGCGCCAGTTCTATGCCTGGTGTCGGCATTGCGACGACGTGATCGACGGGCAGACGGGCGGCATGGGCCGGGTCGACCGCGGCGGCACGCCGGCCGAGCGCCTGGCCCTGCTCGAACGCCAGACCCGCGACGCCCTGGCCGGGGCGCCGCAGGACGATGCGGCTTTCGCGGCCTTCGCCCGGGTGGCGTCCAAGCATCGCATCCCGCCGCGGCTGCCGCTCGACATCCTCGACGGCTTCCGCATGGACGTCGAGGAGCGGACCTATGCAACGCTCGACGACCTGCTCGGCTATTGCTACGGCGTTGCCGGGGCGGTCGGGGTCACGATGGCGATCGTCATGGGGGTCCGCCCGGAGCGGACGGACATTCTCGACCGTGCCTGCGACCTCGGGCTGGCGTTCCAGCTCACCAATATCGCGCGCGACGTGATGGACGATGCCCGCGCGGGCCGCGTCTATCTGCCGGCCGAACTGTTTCGACGCGACAGCGTCACACCGGCCTTCGTGCTCGACCCGGCGAACCACGCGGCGGTCGTCGGCGCCACCCACGCGCTCCTGGAACTCGCGGAGCGCTATTACGCCTCGGCCCGCGTCGGCATCGCGCGACTACCCTGGCGTTCCGCCTGGGCCATCGCGACGGCCCTTCGGGTCTATCGCGAGATCGGCAAGCGCGTTCGATTCTCGCCCGATCCCTGGGCGCGGCGGCTTTCGGTGCCGCGCTGGCGCAAGCTCTGGCACATGGGCATCGGCAGCGCGCAGCCGGCGCTCTATCGCATCGTCGGCGCGCCGCCTCGTGCAGGGTTGTGGACGCGGCCGGCCATCGCGTCTCGCGGCTTGGAAGCGCATTAAGGCCTCACGGCCGGGTTCGCGGGGTGCGGGGTCCATTCCGGAAGTCGCGGAGCGGTGCTTGGCAGCCCTGTTGGCCGGGTCGTGCCTGTCCGTCGTTCGGCCGTCTCCCGAGGTGGAACCGGCCCGGCGTTCCGGCCGTTTCCTCGGCGAGGGCGAAAGGTGCCCATGAGGGAGCACGCCATGGCTTACGACGATCGCACAGCGGCGATGCCGGACCGCACCACGACAGGTCGCCGGGCCGTGACGGCGTTCTTCGACACGGCCGATGCGGCCGACATGGCGCGAGTCGACCTCATCCAGGGCGGGGTTCCTGCGGCGGATATCCGGGTGGCGGGTGGGGAAGCCACCGAAGCGGCACCGGCCCATCCGCATGGCTTCTGGTCTTCGCTCAGGGAGTTCTTCCTGCCCGAAGAGGATCGGCATCTCTATGCGGAAGGTCTGCGCCGTGGCGGCTTCGCGGTCTCGGTCGAGACCGACAGCGGCGCCTATGACCGTGTGCTCGAGATCCTCGATCGCGACGGGGCGGTCGACATGGAGGAGCGTGCGGCGGGCTGGCGCGACGAGGGTTGGAGCGGCACGCCGGCTTCGTCGATCTCCGCCGGCGAGCCCGGCGACGAACGCGCCCTGACGCCTGCCGGAAGCGGCACGGCCGGTTTCGGAGCCAGCATGGCCGACCAACCGCTGTTCGACGAGCCGATCGAGACATCCGTCATCGAACCGGGCCTGATCACGCCGGTGGATCCGGACGAAGCGCGGCGGCTCGCCGCGACGTCGCCCGATCCGGTCCCCGAGGCCGTCCCTCCTGGCCCGGCCTCGCAGCCCCGAGACCCGTCCGTCACTCCTGGAATGCTGCAACCCGCGCCGAGGACGACGGGGAACGAGGCTATGCCCGCCTCCATGGTGCCGGGTCGAGACCTCTCCCACGGGCGCACGCGGGTCAGGTCCTACATCTCGGATCCGTCATCCGGCACTTGAGGCTTCGTGCGCCGGTGCGGTTCCGGTCTGCCGAGCCACGCCGCCGCTCCGGGGCTCGGTCGGCAAAAGCTCGTAGACCTCCAGCGGTTCATGGGTGCCGCGAACCGTTGCGGCGTCCACGTAGCGGAGCCGGACCTCAGGTGAAGCCCTGTCACGAATGGCCGCGCTGACGAGCAATCGGGTGCCGTAGGTCTTATTCAACTGCTCGATCCGGGACGCGACATTCACGGTGTGGCCGAGGGCGGTGTAGTTCATCCGGTTCGGCGTTCCGACACTGCCGATCATGGCCTCTCCTGCGTGAAGGCCGAAACGCGTCGGAAGGGCAGGCCGGCCTTCGTCGCGAAAGATGGCGTTGATGGCATCGACCCGGTCCGACGCTCGAAGCACCGCGCTGCAGACGAGCGTGACCTGTTCCGGCCTCTCGTCCGGCAGAGGCCAGAATGCCATGACGCTGTCGCCGATGAATTTGTCGATCGTGCCTCCGGACGCGAGGATCTCATCGCTGATCTCGCTGAAATAGCGCGACAGCTGCGGCATCAGTTCGTCGGGCGCCAATGTTTCGGCGATGCTTGTGAAACCCTCGACGTCCGAGAACATGACAATGACGGGCTGTCGCCGTCCACCCAATTCGGGAGCGATGCCGCGGTCGACGATCGTCTGGACAAACCGCAGCGGCATGTACTTGGAAAAAGCCCGGAGTGTCAGTTCGAGCGTATCCACGGCTGCGAGCAGACGCTGGATCTCGCGGATGCGGCTCTGCCTGCGGAGGCGATCCGGAAATCGGAACTCGATGATGTTTTCGACGTCGGAGGCCAGGACCTGGATCGGTCTCGAGATCGACAGGGAGGCGAGACTCACGAGCACGAAGGAGATTGCGATGATGCCGGCCTGGATCAGCAGCGACCAGAGCAGCAGGCGCGTGGCGGGATCTTCGAAGACAGCTGCCGGTACCGCACTGGCCACGACCAGCGACGCTCCGTTGACCTTGAAGGTCGCAATGTTGGCGTAGATCGCCTCTCCGTCGACGTCGAGCGTGACGTCGCGGTGATCCGATCCATCTCGGTAGGCGGCGTAGAGCGCCGTATCGAGACGCAAGGCGAAGCGCTCATGGCCAGCGCCACCATCGGGAGCGTTGTCGCCGAGCTTCCCGTCGAGCTTCAGCCCGCCCGAGTCGCCCACGAGCGCACCGTCGGGCGCGAAGATGACGACGTGTTCGCGCTCGAAAACGAGGCCGCGCCTCAAGCTTTCGGAGAGGCTGTCGAGCCGGATGTCGATCCCGAAGACCCGCGCCGGATCCGCCACGGTACGCCGGCTCATGGTGATGCCGTATCGCCCACTGTCCCGAAATCGATAAGGCGGCGTGGTCACGGCATCGGGCGTGGGCACGGCCAAGGTGTACCAGGGCCGGTCTCGGGCGTCGTAATCGACCTCGACCGGCAGAGCTTGCGAAAGGACGGAAAAGCCGGCGTCGAGTCGGGTCTCGCTTTCGGACGCTCTGCCCTTCGAGATCTCGCCGGTCCGGATGGAATACGTCGCGGGGTCCGCGCCGGATGAGGGCGTCTGCGGCCTGGGGCGCATGGAGGGCTGGAGACGCTGCACCAGGACGTAGCGGCCATCCGAACTTCCCGTGATGATCGACAGGGCAGCCGGCGAGGTCGTGGCGAGGCTGGCGAGAACGCGGACCAGGACGGCACCGACGGCCTGCGGGTCCCCCATGGGCGGCGGGTTCATGGAAAGTGTGTCCAGCACCGCGCCGGCGCTGTCGAACTGCAGTGCCACCCGAGACGTCACGCCCGACACCAGGATATCGAACTGCTCGTCGACCTGCTTCTGCAGGAGGCGCAACGAGCCCTGGTGATCAAGCCAGACGAGGCTTCCGGCCGACAGCAGGAGGATCAGCGTGAAAGCGAGGCCGATGACGGCGCGCAGCCTGAAGGTCGTTCCGGCGAGACGTTCGACAAACTTCGCGGCCACGCTCGATCCCTCTCGCAGAGGATCGCGGCGGGACCGATCCAGACCGTCGGCGCGGGACTGCCGTCGTTAGAGCTCAGGCGGCGGCCCGCACCGCCTCCCGCATCGTATTCAGCACCTCGTTCGGATGCCAGGGCTTGGTCACGTAGCTGACCCGCGGGCCGAGGTTCCCCGGCCGCGTTCGACTATTGCCCGATGTCACCAGCACCGCGATCTCGGGACAGACCTCCGACACGATGCCGGCGAGTTCGAGACCGTCGATCTCGCCCGGCAGGTAGACGTCGGTGAAGATGGCCGCGACATCCTGCTTGTGGTCACGCACATAGTCGATCGCCTCATCGCCGTTGGCGAACTCGACGACCGTGATGCCGGCCTCCTCGAAGATGGTGGTGGCGGTCAGGCGGACCAGAGGCTCGTCCTCGACCACGACGACGGTGCGGCGGCTCATGGTACTCTCCAGGATAAAGTTTGGTGCAGTTCAGGAGTTCTTAACGTAATCTCAGGCGTCACTTCCCCGGGCACCGATGACACTGGTCGTCACGCTTGATCCGTGAACTGTTCTTGGAGCTGTTGCACCATCAAATTGCGGCGACTGTACGCACAGCTTCGAACCGTTTGTGGTCGGTCCTACCCGAACCGGAGATGAACGACGGCCGATCAGAGAGCCGCCATGGCGGCTCGGACCTCGGCCATGAAGCGGCGCCGGCGCGTCTCATCCGCGACGTTCATGTGGTAGAGCGCGTGATACTGCGCCTTGGCGCCGCCGGTCAGCCAGCGGATGTAGCGGGTGACGAGCTTGCGCGGCGGGTCGGCCATGTACCAGACCATATGGCGCGGGCGGCCGTAGGTGACGATGCCCGCGATGCGGCGGATGTTGGTCAGGGCGGGACGGACGTTTTCCGGATCCGAGAGGTCGAAGGCGACGCCCGGCATGAGCAAACGATCGAAGAAGCCCTTCAGCAGGGCCGGGGCGCCGAAGCACCAGGTCGGGAACTGGACCACCAGCGCCTCGGCGGCCTGCAGCCGCGCCACATAGGTTTCGAGCCCGACCTGGTTGCGGGCCGTATCGTGATAATGCCGCCGCGCGTCGGCCGTGAGCACAGGATCGAACCCTTCCGCGTAGAGGTCGAGGAGATCGACCTCGTGTCCCGCCGCCGCGAGACCGGCCAGCGCTTCGGCCCTGATGGCCGCGTGGAAGCTTTCGGGCAAGGGATGACAGTAGAGATACAGAACTCGCATGCCGTTCAGCCCGCGGCGTGCGTCGACGCGGACGTGCGCGGCACGAAGCTGCGCATCTTGCCGGGGTTGAGCAGGCCCTGTGGGTCGACCTCCTCTTTGAAGCCGAGCTGATCGGCGTCGGCCCGCTTGTGTCGGCTGCCATCCTCCAGCGTCACGACATGGGGGTTGGCGATCATGACGCCGTTCGCCTCGTGCAGCCGGATGATCTCGTCGAGCCGCTCGGGCGTGGTGAACCGGAGAACGGGCAGGGCACTCGCCGTGACACGTCCGCCGAAACGGATGAACTCGCAATGCGGGATGATCTCCTCCGCGAACATCGCGCCGATGGCCTCGACCGAAGCCAGCAGCCGATCGTGCGGGAACAGGCATTGCAAATAGGTGATGCCGCGGTCGGCCTTGAGCATCTGCAGGGTCGTGTGGTTCCAGGTGTATTCGTAGAGCGGCACCTGGCCGGGCGCATCGCTCGACGGCCGCTCGAGCGTGACCGTGCCGCGGGTGCCGAGAAGGGTCTTGAAGCTCTCGATCGACGGTTCGGCCACCATGGCGACGAGGAGGCTCATCCCGTCGGGGCAGGCCGGGCGGATCTCCCGGAAGTACTGCGGCAGCGGCCAGGCGATGGGGCTCAAGAGCTTCTTGACGATGCCGTCGGCGAGTGCGGCTTCGTGGCCGAACGCCATGGCGTCGGCGAAGCTGTCGAACGTGACCACGAGCTCGATCCAGGGCCAGGCCGGCGCCAGCGGCAGCTCGAGAGCCGTGATGATGCCGGTGGTGCCATAGGCCCGGTTGACCTTCTGGGCCGCGTCGCCGCGAAGTTCGATGGTGCGTGGTTGCGGCTCCAGCGTGACGATCCGGGCCGCCAGGATATTGCCGGTTTCGCGCAGGCCGCCGTAGCCGACCGATCCCACGCCGCCCGATCCGCCCGCCACGAAGCCGCCGATCGTGGCCTTGCGCTTGGTCGAGGGATGCATGCGCAGTTCCCAGCCGCCGGGCGCAAGTTCGGCGTCGATGTCCGCCATGACGGCGCCGGGTGCGACCCGCAGAAACCCGGCGCTGTGCCGTTCGATACCGGTCATGCGCGACAGGTCGAGCAGAACGCCGCCGTGCAGCGGCACCGCCTGCCCGTAATTGCCGGTGCCGGCGCCCCGTGGGGTCAGCGGGATACCGAGGCGGGCGCGGGCCGAGGCGACCGTGACGACGTCGGCCTCGTGCCGCGGCACCGCGATGATCTCGGCGGATTTCCCCGCGAGTTCGCGGTCGAGGATCGGGCTGTACCAGAAGAAATCCCGCGACCGCCGCCGCACCACGGCCGGCTCGTCGACCAGCGGCACGTCGCCGACGAGGCTGCGGAAGGCGGCGAGGTCGTGGATGGGGGTCTGTGACATGCTGGGCTGCATCATGGTGTCTCAAAGCCGATCTCGACAAGTCTACCTGCCTCCAAGGCCATCGCATTTATAACGAAGAGGCGGAAACTGGCGCTGTCGCCCTTCCCCGTTGCAGTCAGCGTTGGCACACCTCTGTGGCCTATCCTGAAGAGGGCAGGTGGTTGGGAATCCCTCCTCGGAGGGTGGCGCGAAGCGCCGGGTGGGGTCTCCCGCCG
>CAXUOD010000021.1:35161-40081 GCA_964252585.1 uncultured Lichenihabitans sp.
CGGCCGAGCCACCTTCCCCGCTTCGGGGAAGGATTGACGTGCCATGTCTGGCTTGGTCGAAGATGTGTGCCGAAGCCAGCCGTTCCCGCTGTTGACATTCCCCCGCTATCCCAAATCGATTACTCTAACCGTAACCCGTCACCTTCCTAAGAACGGCAAAGTCGAACTGCTGACGGTCGTGGCGAGCTATAGGCATTTTCCTGGCCAGCCTACGGCACCGGCCAGTTCACGATCGGCCCCCGCTGGGCTTCGTAGAAAGCGGCGAGCTGCAGCACGAAGAGGTCTCCGAAGCGGGGACCTACGATCTGCAAACCGATGGGCAGGCCTGAGCCCGCGAAGCCGCAGTTCAGCGACAGCGCCGGCTGTTCGGACATGTTCCAGGGTACGGTGAATGCGATATGCTCGAAGGGCCTCGCCGGGTCGTTCAGGGGCGAGGCCCATTCGGCCGGGTAGGACACGACGGGGATCGTCGGCGACAGGACCGCGTCGACCCGGGTGAAGAGCCGCCCGCAAGCCCGCCGCATGGCGTTGGTCTCGTCGTAGCCTCGGACCGCCTCGACGCCCGACACGCGCGCGCCCATCTCGGCCCACTCCCGGATATAGGGGAGCACCTTCGACCGATCCTCCGGCACCATGGCGCCGATCTCGGCCCAGGACCGGGCGCGCCAGAAGCGGTCGAGTCCATCGAGCATCGCCCGTGTGAGGACCGGTCCGACCTCCTCGACGATCGCGCCGGCCGCCTCGAAGACCCGCGCAGCCGCCACGACCGCGGCTACGACCTCCGGCTCCGGCGCAAGGCCACAGCCGCCGTCGAGCATCAGCCCGATCCTGAGGCCCTCGACGTCGCGGTCGAGCGCGTGCCACGCGATGGTGGCCGGGGGAAGGGCGGTGTCGTCGCGCGGGTCGGGGCGAGACAAGGTCTCCATCATGAGGGCCGCATCCGCCACCGTCCGGGTCATCGGGCCGGCGCATCGGCCGAGCCAGTAGGGGTCGATCGGCACCCGACCGTTGCTGGGCTTGAACCCGACCGTCCCGGTCAGCGCCGCCGGCAGGCGGATGGAGCCGCCGATATCGGTGCCGACATGCAGCGGGCCGTAGCCCGCCGCCGCGGCCGCCGAAGCGCCGGCGCTCGACCCGCCGGGGTTCAATCGCACGTCCCACGGGTTGCGGGACAGCGGGTGGAAGCTCGACAGGCCGGACGTGAGCATGCCGTAGTCCGGGCAGGTGGTCTTGGCGAAGATGACGGCCGCGTCCTCGCGCAGGCGGGCCGCCGGGGGCGCGTCTTCGCCGGCCGGGATCAGGATCGTCGCGGCGCTGCCGCGCGGCATCGGCACGCCGCGCGTCCCGATGAGTTCCTTGACCGTGACGGGCAATCCGTCGAGCCGGCCTCTCGCTTCGCCCTTCCGCCAGCGCTCGGTCGAAGACGCGGCCTCCTGCCGGGCGGTCTCGGGATCGTAGGCATAGAGCGCCGCGATGCGCGGTTCGAAGGCCGCGATCCGGTCCTCGACGGCGCTCCAGACGTCGCTCGGTGAGATGGTCCTGGCCGCGAAGCCGGACAGGAGGGCGATGGCGGACAGGTCGGCGAGGCCGGTCATGGCGTCCTTTCTCCTTGTATCGGGTGATGGCACGCCACGGCGGACGACGGCGGTCCTGCGGCAAGGCTCCCCTCATTGGACGGGATGCCCGGGACGGGGTGGAGGAGAGGCGTTTCACGCGTACACAGCGCGCTGGCCCGCGGGCAGCGGTCGCGAAACGCGCAGCCGGACCAGTCCGCCATACTGCCTGTCGCGTCGACTGGTGCCTGCCGTCGCGCCATGATCTCGGCGTCCGCGATCACCGGCTCGGCCGCGACGAGGAGCGCCGTATAGGGATGGCGAGGTGCGGCGAAGACGGAAGCGGCCGGACCGGTCTCGACGATGCGTCCGCGATACATCACCGAGACACGGTCCGCGATGGCCTGAACGACGCCGAGATTGTGGCTGATGAAGAGGAAGGCCGTGCCTCGGTCGCGGTTGAGGTCCAGGATCAGGTTGAGCACCTGAGCCTGGACCGAGAGGTCGAGCGCCGATACCGGTTCGTCGGCCACGACGAGCTTCGGCGCGGTGATCAGGGCGCGTGCGATGGCGATCCGTTGCCGCTGCCCGCCCGAGAACTGGTGCGGATAGCGGCCGGCGACCTCCGGGCCGAGTCCGACCGCCGCGAGCATCTCGTCGACGCGCGCTGCCCGCTCGGCGCGCCCGAGCCGTGGAACCAGGAGATGCAGGGGCTCGGACACGATGCGGCCGACCGTCTGGCGCGGGTCAAGCGATCCGTAAGGGTCCTGGAACACCATCTGCAGGTCGCGGCGGCGTTGCGCCAGGGCGCGGGGACGCAGCGCGAGCAGCGGCTCTCCGTCGAGCAGCACCCGGCCGCCCGTCGGCCGGTCGAGCGCCATGACGAGGCGCGCGAGCGTCGATTTCCCGCAGCCCGATTCGCCCACGATGCCGAGGATCTCACCCGCCGCCATCGTGAACGAGACGCCGTCGAGTGCCCTTTTCCGCGATCCCCGGCCGCTGCCGAACAGTTCCCCGCCGCCATAGTGGCGGGACAGGTCTTCGACCTCCAGCAACGGGGCGTCCGTCAAACCTGCCCTCCCGCGGCCCGGATGCAGCGGAGGCCGCGGCCGTCTGCGGCGACGCTCCAGGCCGGCTCGCCGGCGTCGCAGGCCGCGACGTGGTCGGTACAGCGTGTCGCGAAGCGGCAGCCCGGCGGCAGGTGGTCGAAGGTCGGAACGGTACCCGGGATGGTCAAGAACCTCTCCTCCGCCGATCGGCGCCGGCGTGGCATGGCGTCGAGGAGGCCACGCGTGTAGGGGTTGCGTGGCCGCTTCAGCACGTCGCGTGTCGCGCCTTCCTCGAAACGCGTGCCGGCATAGAGGACGAGGAGGTGGCGCGTCGACCGTGCCACCACGCCGAGGTCGTGGCTGATCAGGATCAGTCCCATCGCACGCTCGGCCACGAGTTCGGCCAGGATGTCGAGGATGTCGGCCTGGACGGTGACGTCGAGCGCGGTCGTGGGTTCGTCGGCGACGAGCAGTCGCGGTCCGGGGGCCAGCGCGATGGCGATCCCGACACGCTGGCGCTGGCCGCCGGAGAGTTCGTGCGGGTAGCTGTCGATCCGCCGTGCGGCCTCGGGGATCCTGACGCGGTCGAGCAGCGCCAGCGCTTCCTGCCGGGCGGCGCCCCGGCCGAGGCCGCGGGCGATCGTCAAGGCCTCGCCGATCTGGCGGCCGACCGTCATGGCGGGGTTCAGTGCCGTCAGGGGTTCCTGGAACACCATGCCGATCCCGGCACCGCGGATGCGGCAGAGCGCCGCCTCGGGCAAGGTCAGGAGATCGGTTCCTTCGAAGCGGAGCGTGCCCGAAGCGCGCGCGTTCTCGGGCAGAAGCCCGATGAGGGCCAGCGCCAGCAGCGACTTGCCGGACCCGGATTCGCCGACGATCCCGAGCGTTTCGCCGCGCTCGATCTTGAAGCCGACATCCTCCAGGATCGGCAGGAACGGGCCGGACGGCCGCTGCACCGAGACCGCGAGGTCACGAACCTCGAGCAGCGTCGGCGAGGTCATCCCGGTCAGCTCCCGCGCCGGTCGAGCCGGTCGCGCAGGCCATCGCCGAGGAGATTGAGGCCCAGCACCGCGAAAGCGACCGCTCCCCCCGGCACGATCACCAGCCAGGGCGCCTGGGCCAGGTAAGTCTGCGCCTCGGCCAGCATGCGGCCCCAACTCGGCGCCGGCGGCGGTGCGCCGAGCCCGAGATAGCTGAGGCCCGCCTCGGTCAGGATCGCGAGGCCCAGTTGGAGCGTCGTCTGGATGGCGATCTGGCTTGCGATATTGGGCAGGACGTGTTCCCAGGCGATGCGGGCCGCTCCCTTGCCGGCCCCTCGCGCCGCCAGGACATAGTCGCGCGACCAGACCCGCAGGGCCGCCCCCCGCGCCACGCGGGCGAAGACGGGCACGGTGAAGACCGCGATCGCCACGATCGCCGTGGTGCGGCCCGGGCCGAGGAGGCTGCCCAGCATCATGGCCGACAGGATGGGCGGGACCGCGAAGACGACGTCGCAGGTCCGCATGATCGCAGCTTCGGCGACACCCCGCCGGATCGCGGCCGCGACGCCGCAGAAAGTGCCGAAGAGGCCGCCAAGCGCCACCGAGGGGACCGCGATGGCGAGCGAGTTCCAGGCTCCCGCCATCAGCATCGACAGGACATCGCGGCCGAAATGGTCGCTGCCGAGAAGGCCGGCCGAGAGGGGTGGTTTCAGCTTCGCCGCCAGATGCATGCGGGTCGGCAGGTCGGGCGTCCAGACCAGCGACACGAAAGCCAGCAGCACCACGGCACCCGTCATGCCGAGCCCGGCCCCGAGGCGCCCCGTCACGCCGCAACCCTCAGCCGCGGGTCGAGCGCCAGATAGGCGAGGTCCACCAGGAAATTCACGACGATCACGATGGCCGCGAAGAACAGTACCACATCCTGTACCACGACGAGGTCGCGCTGGGTGAAGGCCTGGTAGGCGAGCCGGCCGAGGCCGGGCAACGCGAAGACGTTCTCGACCAGAACCGAGCCCGCGATCAGGAAGGTGAACTGCAGGCCCAGGATCGTGACGACGGGCGGCAGCGCATTGGGAACGGCGTGCCGCCACAGCGCCGAGCGGCGCGTCAGCCCTTTGGCACGGGCGGTGCGGATAAAATCATCGCCGAGCACGTCGAGGAGGGCGGCGCGCGTCACCCGGGTCAGGATCCCGGCCTGCGGCAGCGCCAGGGCCACGGCCGGCAGCAGCAAGGCGCCGACGGCGGCCGGCCCCCCGGCCCCCCCGCCCGGAAAACCATTGGCGGGCCCCCAGCCGCGCCGGGCCGCGCAGGCGAGGATCAGGAGGAGGCCGCCCCAGA
>CAXUOD010000022.1:0-39899 GCA_964252585.1 uncultured Lichenihabitans sp.
CGATGGCGCCCCAGTTGCGCCCGTAGAGCGCGTCGTCGCCGATGAAGTTGATGGCGCCGGCGATGTAGCGGCCTGCTCGTTTGGCCATCACGAGAAGCACCCGTTCCGGCATGGCGGCGCCGATCAGCGAGAAGAAGCGGCGGTTCAGATACGGCCGGCCCCACTTCCGCGATCCGGTGTCCATGTAGAACTTGTAGAAGGCGTCCCAGTGTTCTTCGCGAAGGTCTCGCCCCGTGACGTGCTCGATCGTGATGCCGGGTGCCAGCGCGTCCCGGCGTTCGCGCTTGATCGCCTTGCGCTTGCGCGATGCGAGGGCCGTCAGGAAATCATCGAAGCCGCCGTAGCCGTCGTTGATGAAGTGGAACTGCTGGTCGGTCCGCTGCAACCAGCCCAGGGATCCGAAAGCCTCCCATTCGGCCTTCGTCACGAACGTCGCATGGATCGAGGACGCTTTGGCCTCCTGGCGCAGGGCGCGAAGACCCGCGGTGAGCTCGGATTGCCGCCTCGCCAGATCCTGGTCGCCGGCCACGAGGAACCGCCGCCCCGTTGCGGGCGTGAAGGGAACCGCCACCTGCAGCTTGGGGTAATAGCGGCCGCCGGCCCGCGAGAAGGCATCGGCCCAGGCATGGTCGAAGACATATTCCCCTTGCGAATTGCTCTTGAGGTAGGTCGGGGCGGTTGCGACGAGGCGGCCGGCGTCCTTGATCACGACATGGGCCGGTGACCAGCCGGTCCTGGCGCCGACCGACCCCGACGTCTCGAGAGCCTGCAGGAACGCGTGCGACAGGAACGGATTGTAGCGTTCTCCGCTCCGATCGCCTTCGTCCACCTTATCCGCGAGGCCGGCACCCGCTCCCGGCGGATTGGCGCAAGCGTCCCACTGCGCGGCATCGAGCGCCGCGATCGACGTGGCGACCTGGATCGAGGGGGATGGGGTCATGGTCTCGCCCGAGGATGATCAGCCTCCGGGGCTGAAGCAAGATTGCGGCCCCTCTAAACTTCCGCTTCGTTGCACTGCGTCAAGGCACGAAACCCTCGAACACCATCTGATCGGCCCAAGTCGCGGCACGTTGCCGCTGCTCGGGCGTCCTAACCGTCCAGGCCACGACGGGAAGACCGATCGCGGTGCGGCAGAGATAGGGGATCGCATGCGGCAGGTCACCGACGCGGTAGGACAGGAAGTCGGGTCGCGTTTCCGCGAAATGCAGGACTTGAGACAGATCCCGTTTGAGCGGTGGCGTCAGCTCTTCCCATTCCGGGTCATCGTAACTGGCCTCGGCCACGATGCCGAGAGGCCCGGACCAGAGGCGCGAGCGGAGATGGACGATCACCTGCGGGTCGAAGCTCTTGATCGCCAAGGGTCCAGGGTAGCCGGCAGCGAGGTCCGCGACGCGGTCCGCGAGACGCAGGTCGCCGTCGAAACGGCTCTTGATCTCGCAGAGGAGCGGGACGCGGCCATCGACCGTGGCCAGGAAGGACGTGAACGTGGGGATGCGATCGGCTGAGCCCAGTAGCGCGATGCTTTCGATCCTCTCGGCCCGCAGGTCTACGACCGGCCCGCTCTCGCGGGTGAGCCTGTCCAGCGTGAAGTCGTGGAACACCACCGCCTCGGCGTCCGCGGTCAGTTGCACGTCGCACTCGATGGCAAGGTCCCGCGACATGGCGGCCCGGGCCGCAGTCCTGGAGTTCTCGACGACGCCCGCAGCGCGGTCGTGGAGCCCCCGATGTGCGATCGGCTGCCGGACGAGCCAGTCCGGCGCGGACGCTCCGAGGATCATCGGCCGAAATGGAACAGCGCTTCGACCTCCACGGCGCAGCCGAGCGGCAGGGAGGCGACGCCGACCGTGCTGCGCGCATGCCGCCCGCGGTCTCCGAGAACCTCCACCATGAGATCGGACGCGCCGTTCATGACGATCGCCAGATCGGTGAAGGCGGGATCGGCGTTGATGAAGCCGCCGAGCCGGACGCAGCGCAGGATCCGCTCGAGATCACCCAGGGCGGCCTTGGCCTGCGCCAGGACGTTGATGGCGCAGAGCCGAGCCGCCGCGCGTCCGGCGTCTCCTCCGACGGTGTGCCCGAGCTTGCCGACATGGGACGGGTCGAGCTTGCCGTCCGGCCCCAGGGCCAACTGCCCGGACACCATCAGCAGGTCGCCGAACGGAACCGAGGTGACGTAATTGGCGACCGGCGCCGCCGGCTTCGGCAACACGATTCCGAGTTCGGTCAGGCGGTTCTCGATCTCGCTCATGGGGCTCATTCCTCGACAGCGCCGTTCAGTCGACCGACGGATACGCGAATCGTCGGCGTGAACCGACGAGATTCGTCCGACATCCTCTAGGCTAAGTGCACGGCTTTCGTCATCATCTCAGTTCCGCCATGTCAGGGTTCGATCTTCGGATCATCGCCAGGAGATCGACGTGAAGCGCTTCTCATTCGCCTGCCTGCTGCCCTTGGCCGTGATCGCCGGCATCGCCCCGACGAGCAGGTCCGCTCTCGCCGAGGCCTCGTCTCCGGTCGCGATGGCCTCGCATCACGCAACCTACAAACTGACGCTGCTGAAGGCCAAGGGAACCAATGCTCCCGCGTCCGCATCCGGCCTGATCGACTACAGCTTCGCAGGCTCGGATTGCGACGGTTACACGACGGTGTTCCGCCAGATGACCGAAATGCAACCGTCGGACGGAGACTCGAAGCTGAACGACATGCGATCCACGACCTTCGAAGACGGAGCCGGGACGCAGTTCACGTTCAAGACCAAAACGACGACCGACGACGATACGGTCGCGGACCTCGACGGTCGTGCGCAGAAGGCGGCCGACGGCAGCGTGTCGGTGGATCTGAAACACCCGGCCGGCAAAGCCAACTTCGGCCAGGACGTATTGTTTCCCACCGAACATCTTCGACGCGTCATCGCCTCGGCGGAGAAGGGCGACAAGCTGCTCTCGGCCAAAGTCTACGACGGGTCGGAGACGGGACGGAAGATCTACCAGACCCTGAGCGTCATCGGTGGGCCGGTCGATACGGCGGCCAGCGACGCCGCTGGGCAGAACGACGTCACCAAAGCCATGCGAAGGTGGCCGGTGGTGATCAGCTATTTCCAGGACGGCAACGAGGACCAGCCCGACTACGTCCTCTCGTTCGACCTCTACGAGAACGGTGTGTCGCGTGCGCTGAAGCTCGATTACGGCGACTTCGTGCTGGCCGGCAGCCTGGAGAACCTGAGCATTACCCCGACCGCGGCGTGCCGCAAATAAGCCGCTGCCCCGGCCTGTTTCATCGCCGCGCCGGACTGACGGTTCCTACGGGCCGGAGACGTCCGAGCCGCTGTTCTCGGCGCCCCGACATGCTGCCGCGATCGTTTCGGGACGATGGCCCGTCGCAGCCGCCAGATCGAGGATGAGACGTTCGTCGGTCATGACGTAATCCAGGACGCCGGCCAGAAAGTCCGGGCGTCTGGCGGCCATGCGCAGGGAGCCCGGATCGAAGCCCGAAAGGCTCATGAATTTCGACGCGAGTGCCGGGTCGCCCGCAATCAGCGTCAAGGCCTCGATGGCGAGGCTCTCTACGTCTTTCGGCGAAAGCGTCTTCCGGCCCGACGGCGACCTCATAAGGTTATCGCCATTGTTCATATCCCGCGTTTTCCTTTCCTGGGTCTATATGGCATGGGCTAACGTTGATCGAACGAAATCGGCCGAAGCCGGGCCGACCACATCACCGGGCGCAGGCCCGGCGCCACCGAGGCCCCGATAGATATGTCGAAAACGATCCTGATCGTCGAAGACAACGAACTGAACATGAAGCTCTTCAGCGATCTGCTCGAAGCCAACGGCTATGCGACGGTTCAGACCCGCAGCGGCGTCGAAGCGGTGGGTCTTGCGCGGCAGCATCGGCCCGACCTCATCCTGATGGACATCCAATTGCCGGAGGTCTCGGGCTTGCAGGTGACGCAATGGCTGAAGGACGACGAGGAGTTGAAGGCCATCCCCGTGATCGCCATCACGGCGTTCGCCATGAAAGGCGACGAGGAGAAGATACGCCAGGGAGGGTGTGAAGCCTATCTGTCAAAACCGATCTCGGTTGTTAAGTTTCTGGAAACGGTCCGCAACTATCTCGGTGATAGGTAAGAGGCGGATCGATGACGGCACGTATCCTGGTCGTGGATGACGTTCTTGCCAACGTGAGATTGTTGGAAGCCCGTCTCTCCGCTGAATATTTCGAGATCCGCACGGCGAGCAACGGACTGGAGGCGCTGAAGATCTGCGCCCGTGCGCCGTTCGACGTCATTCTACTCGACGTCATGATGCCGGGGATGGATGGTTTCGACGTCTGCCGCCGGCTCAAGAACGATCCTGCCACGGCCCACGTCCCTGTCGTCCTGGTCACGGCGCTGGACCAGCCGGGAGACAGGGTAAAAGGGCTGGAGGCCGGAGCCGACGATTTTCTGACGAAACCGGTCGACGAGATCGCACTCGTGGCGCGCGTTCGCTCGCTTGCCCGATTGAAGCTCGTCATCGACGAGTTGAGAAAGCGTGCCGAATCTTCGGCGAGCTTCGGTCTGCACCCCGCCCTTGCCGATGGGACGCTGCCCGACGGCGGGGTCGACGGTCAGATCCTGCTGGTCGAGGATCGCCCGAACCTGGCGGAGCGTTTCGTCGCCACGATCGGCCAGTTCCATAGCGTGGATCTCGAAACCACGGCCGAGACCGCATTGGCGCGTGCCGTCGGCGGCCGTTACGACCTTGCCGTCATCAGCTCGTCGCTGAAGGATTTCGATCCGCTGCGCTTGTGCAGCCAACTGAGGTCGCTGGAGCGAACGCGCGAACTGCCGATCCTCTTGCTGGCCGACACGGACGATCGCGCCAGGATCCTGCGCGCGCTCGATATCGGCGTCAACGACTACATCGCCCGTCCCATCGACTGGAACGAACTGATGGCGCGGGTGCGCATCCAGTTGAGGCGCAAGCGCTACGCCGACCGTCTGCGCGACATCATGCAGGAATCGCTGCAGCTAGCGGTCATCGACCCGCTGACCGGACTGCACAATCGGCGTTACCTCGAATCGAACCTCGGCCAGATGATCGAAAGTGCGGTCGACGGCGAGAAGCCGCTGTCGCTGATGATCCTCGATATCGATCACTTCAAAGCCGTCAACGATACGCACGGCCACGATGCCGGCGATGAGATCCTCAGAGCCTTCGCGGAACGCATCAAGACCGTAATCCGGGGGGTCGACCTGCTCTGCCGCCTGGGTGGCGAGGAGTTCATCATCGTCATGCCGGACACGACCCTCGAGGTGGCCGCGAAGGTGGCCGAACGCGTCAGGCACTGTATCGGAGCGGCCTTGTTCGCCATCGACAACGGGATGCAGCAGATCCCCGTCACGGTCTCGATCGGCCTCGCGGATCATCGCCGGGGACGTGAGCCCGACCAGTTGATGAAAAGGGCCGACCGCGCGCTCTATCGATCGAAGACGATGGGCCGTAACCGTGTTTCCGCAGACGCGGCCTGATCCGACTCGAAAATCATGTTTCGACTCGCTTTTTCGGTCAAAAGATAGGAAAAACGAACTCGTCGGGTCACGCTGCGGTGACCGGATGGTAATATTTGGTGGATAATGTCCATCGTGTCAGCCGAATGGGCATGACAGCCGAGAGGCGACGATACGGGCGGCGAAGGTCGCCCATAGATACCCTACGGAGTGCTCAGGTCCGCCGCATCTCCTGGGTCCGTGGGGTCGGCCGGTCCGGAAGTGGTTAGAGTGGCCTCCTCGTATGCCACTTCCGGCCGGCCACCATTTGCGAAAACTGCAATGAAAAAGCCGCCCTCAACGGGCGGCTTTTTTGCTGGCGATCGCGCCCTGAGGGCGTTCAGGCGCCCTTTTCGAGGATCTTCTACTTGATCTTGGTTTCCTTGAAATCGACGTGCTTGCGCACGACCGGATCGTACTTCTTGAACGTGAACTTGTCGGTCTTGGTCCGCGCGTTCTTCTCTGTCACGTAGAAGAAGCCGGTGTCGGCGGTCGACAAAAGCTTGATCTTGATGGTTGCAGCCTTGGCCATGCTATCCTCGTGCGCTGCCGCCACTCGAGCGACGTGCCGTTCCGTAAAGGTGATCAAAAGAAAACCCGCGCCGGCCGGAAAGCCGCGCGGATGATTGGCATGACACTATCGGCTGTCGGCGCGAAGTCAACTCCAACGCTGCGGGGCGCTCGGTCGGCGCACGCGTTCGACCCGCTCGAAGCCAGCGATGGGCTCTCAGAACGTGTCAGCTCTCAGGGGAAGCTTGAGCTTCCCACGCGTCGTTGCGAGGCGCGATGCACTCGAGCATCCGACCGTCAGCGGGGGGGGCGACGCTTCCAGGGCCGGGGAGCCCCGGACGGTCGCGCCACGGCACTGCGGCTTCCCGCCGCGCGCCGTGGGCCCGACGATCGACCATGCCGGGCCGAGCCGCCGACGATCTCGAAGCGGAGGGCGCCTGCCACGGGCGCCGCCTCCACGAGCCTCACCTCGACGGTATCGCCGAGGCGGTAAGTGGTACCGGTGCGGGTCCCGACCATGGCCAGCGCGGCTTCGTCGAAGCTGAAGAACTCGTCGCCGAGATGTGCCGCGGGAACGAAGCCGTCCGCCCCCGATTCGGAGAGCCGCACGAAGAGCCCGGCCCGGGTGACGCCGGAAAGCCGCGCGTCGAACACCTCGCCGATCCGCTCGGACAAGAACCCGGCGATCAGCCGGTCGGTGGTCTCGCGTTCGGCCGCCATGGCGCGCCGCTCGGCAGCGGAGATCCGCGCCGCCGTCTCGCCCAACTCCTTCGGCGTCGCGTCCTGCAGCCCATCGCGACCGAGCCCAAGCGCACGGATCAACGCCCGGTGGACGATGAGATCGGCATAGCGGCGGATCGGCGATGTGAAATGGGCGTAGCGGCGCAGGTTCAGCCCGAAGTGTCCGTAGTTCTCGACCGCATATTCGGCCTGCGCCTGCGAGCGGAGCACGACTTCGTTCACAAGGTGTTCGTGATCGGTACCCCGCACCCGCGACAGGATGCCGTTGAACTGGGCCGGGCGCTGGACCTGCCCCTTGGCCAGCTTGATGCCGATCGTCTGCAGGAACTCGGAGAGCGCGTTGAGCTTGGTCAGCGACGGCTCGTCGTGCACCCGGTAGACCAAGGCCTGGCGCTTGTCCTCGAGTGTTTCCGCGGCCGCCACATTGGCCAGGATCATGAACTCCTCGATCAGGCGATGCGCATCGAGGCGGGTCGGAACGACCACGCGATCGACGGTGCCGTCGGACTTCAGAACGAGCTTGCGCTCCGGCAGGTCGAGGTCGAGCGGCGAGCGCTCGTCGCGGGCCCGCACAGCGACGCGATACGCCGCCCAGAGCGGCTCGAGCACCGGGCCCAGCAGCGGTCCGGTGGTCTCGTCGCAAGCGCCATCGATGGCCGCCTGGGCCTGGGCGTAGCTGAGTTTCGCGGCCGAGCGGATCATCACGCGATGAAAGCGGTGATGCAGCTTTCGGCCGTCCGGGGCCAGCACCATGCGGACCGCCAGAGCCGGGCGTTCCTCGCCCGGCCTAAGGGAGCCGAGGTCGGTCGAGACGCGTTCTGGCAACATCGGCACGACCCGGTCGGGGAAGTAGACCGAGTTGCCGCGATCGAGCGCCTCCCGATCCATGGCCGAACCCGGCGGCACGAGGCTCGCCACGTCGGCGATCGCAACCGTCACGACGAAGCCGCCCTCGTTGTCGGATGCGGTGTCGGGCTCAGCCAGGACGGCGTCGTCATGGTCCTTCGCGTCGGGAGGATCGATGGTGATGAGGGGCAAGGCGCGCCAGTCCTCGCGCCCGTCGAGACCAGGCGGTTCGACGCTCGCGGCTTCGGCCAACGTCTCCGACCGGAAGGCATGCGGGATGCCATGGGTCAGGATGGCGATCATGCTGACCGCCTTCTCGCTCTTCAGCGATCCCAGGCGCTCGACGACGCGGACGGCCTGCAGGCCGAGAACGCGCTGTCGCCCGAGCGGCTCGATCGAGACGAGTTCACCGTCTTCGGCACCGTTGCGTTCTTCGATCGGAAGGAAGTACTCGGCCGAGGCGTTCTTCTTGTCGACCGGCTGAACGCGGGTGCCGTTGTCGCGGCCGACGCGAACGACGCCGAGCAGCCGCATGCGGGCTTTCGGCAGGATCTTGACCACCCGTCCCGTGAAGGCCGGCTCGTCGCCACCGGCATCGGCTGTGGGTTCGATGCGCAGCAGAGCCCGGTCTCCGACGCCGGGGACCGGGTGTCCGGGCCGCGGTTGTTTCGGCACATGCACCAGGATCCGCGGCACGGCGCCGTTCTCTCCGACGTCCCAATCGGCCGGCTTGGCGATCAACTCGCCGTCGCGGTCGCGGCCCACGATATCGGCTACCGTCATGGCGGGCAGGGCACCGGACCGCACCGCACTGCGCCGTTTCTCGATCTGTCCTTCGGCTTCGAGTTCGCGCAACATGCGCTTGAGTTCGACCCGATCGTCACCCTTGATCCCGAAAGCGCGCGCGATCTCGCGCTTGCGGACCTTGCCGAGCGACCCCTTGCCGTCGGCGAGCGCTTCCTTCTCGCGGGTCACGAAGGCCAGGATGTCGGCCTTGCTCGGCAGTATGGCGGGTGTCATCGTCTTGGGTTTCGGCATCTCGACTGATTCTTGGTGTGGATCTCCCGTGAAGATAGGGATCGATGGTCCGGAAGACGAGGCGCGGGCCTCGCGTCTCAGGCCGTCTTCTTCCGTGCCGCCATCTGGGCCTTCGCCGGAGCTTTCGGCTTGATGGACGACGCCTTCGGCTTCGCGGTCGCCTTGGCGTTCGACGGGGCGCTCCGCTTCGGCGCACGCTTGCCGGACGGCGTGACGCCGGTCGCTTCCGCTTTCGCGGCGATCAGCCTCAGCGCCTCATCCAGCGTCAACGTCTCCGGATCCGTGCTCTTCGGCAAGGTCGCGTTGATCTTGCCCGCGTTCACGTAGGGGCCGAACCGCCCGGCCCGCAGCGTCACCGAACCGCCGTCGGGATGGTCGCCCAGCACTTTGCCGGAGTTGGCGCCCGGGGCACCGCCTCGACGACCACCGCGTCCTTCCTCCTTGGCCACGATCAGGTCGATCGCGCGGTTGGCCCCGATGGTCAGCACGTCGTCGTCGCCGTCGAGATTGGCGTAGACCTTCCCGTGCTGGACGTAGGGTCCGTATCGCCCGATCCCGGCCAGGATCGGTTCACCCGAGGCCGGATGGCGGGCCACTGGTCGCGGCAACGAGAGCAGCGTCAGCGCGGTTTCGAGATCGACCGCGGCAGGCGACAGCCCTTTCGGCAGGGACGACCGTTTCGGCTTTTCTCCCTCGCCGAGCTGCAGGTAGGGGCCGAACCGCCCATCCCGGACCGTCACTTCGAGCCCGGATTCGAGGTCGGTGCCGAGCAGGCGCTGGCCGGGTTTGTCGCCCTCGCCGAGCGGCGGCGCATCGGGGTTCGAGGACAGCGTGCGGGTGAACTTGCATTCCGGATAGTTCGAGCAGCCGACGAAGGAGCCGAACTTGCCGAGTTTCAGCGACAGTTGGCCGTCGGCGCAATGCGGACAGGCCCGCGGATCGCTGCCGTCGGCTTTGGCCGGAAAGATCAGCGGCGCCAGGATGACGTTCAGGTTGTCGAGCACTTCCGTGGTGCGCAGGTCCTTGGTCTCGCCGATCGCGGCGCTGAAATCTCGCCAGAAATCACGCAGCACCTCGCGCCAGTCGATCTCGTGGTTCGAGACTTTGTCGAGTTTCTCCTCGAGGCTGGCCGTGAAATCGTAGTCGACCCACCGATTGAAGAAGGACTCGAGAAAGGCCGTGACCAGCCGCCCCTTGTCCTCGGGAACAAGCTTCTTCTTGTCGAGCCGGACGTATTCGCGGTCGCGGAGCACCGCCAGCGTCGCCGCATAGGTGGAGGGGCGTCCGATGCCGAGCTCCTCCATCCGCTTGATCAGCGAATCCTCGCTGAAGCGCGGTGGCGGCTCGGTGAAATGCTGGTTCGCCTCGACCCGGTCCTTGGCCAGACTTTCGCCCGCCGCCATGGCGGGCAACTTGCCCTCCTGATCCTCGTCGTCGTCGTCGACCCCGTATAGCGTCAGGAACCCGTCGAAACGGACCACCTGGCCCGTCGCCCGGAGATCGAGCCGCCGTGACCCGACCTCGGCCAGGATGTCGACCGTGGTGCGTTCGAGCTCGGCCGATTCCATCTGGCTCGCGACCGTGCGTTTCCAGATCAGCTCGTAGAGCCGCAACTGCTCGGCATCGAGATAGGAGGCGACATCGCGCGGCAGGCGCGACAGGTCGGTCGGCCGGATCGCCTCATGGGCCTCCTGGGCGTTCTTGGCCTTCACCGTGTATCGGCGTGGTGCACCCGGCAGATAGCGTCCGCCGAACTGCGCCTCGATCACCCGACGAATGCCGGTGACGGCTTCGGGCGCCATGTCGACGCCGTCGGTCCGCATGTAGGTGATAAGGCCGGTCGTCTCGCCGTGGATCGCCACGCCTTCGTAGAGCTTCTGCGCCACCTGCATGGTCCGGGCCGGCGACAGGCCCAGCTTGCGCGACGCGTCCTGCTGCAGGGTCGAGGTGCGGAAAGGCGGGAACGGATGGCGCTTGACGGGCTTCGCCTCGACGCTGGCGACCGAAAAACGTGCCGCGTCGAGAGCCGCACGGAACGCCTGGGCCTCTTCTCCGATCCCGATGTCGAGGCGGGTGATCTTCTTGCCGTCCGCGCCGACGAGCCGCGCCTCGAAGGGCAGCTTCGCGGCCGTGCGCAGATGCGCCACCAGAGACCAGTACTCGCGCGCCTTGAACTCCTCGATCTCGCGTTCGCGGGCACAGACGAGACGCAGCGCCACGGATTGAACCCGCCCCGCCGAGCGGGCGCCCGGGAGTTTGCGCCACAGCACCGGCGACAGGTTGAAGCCCACGAGGTAGTCGAGCGCCCGGCGCGCCAGATAGGCGTCGACCAGGGGCTGGTCGATGTCGCGCGGGCTGTTCATCGCGTCGCGGACCGCCGTCTTCGTGATGGCGTTGAATACGACGCGTTCGACCTTCTTGTCCTTGAGCACCTTACGGGCGCGCAGCACCTCGAGCACGTGCCAGGAGATCGCCTCGCCCTCGCGATCCGGATCGGTTGCCAGGATGACCTTGTCGGATGACCTGACGGCACGCACGATCTCGGACAGGCGCTTGGCGGCCTTGTCGTCGACTTCCCATTGCATGGCGAAGTCCTGCTCGGGATCGACCGAGCCGTCCTTGGCCGGCAGGTCGCGCACATGTCCGAAGGACGCCAGCACCTCGTAATCGCTTCCGAGGTAGCCGTTGATGGTCTTCGCTTTCGCCGGAGACTCGACGATGACGACATTCATGAATGCAAGGTCCTTCGACGCCTGTTCCGGGTCAGCCCGGGTCGCGGCGGGGGGAAAATGGGGGACGGACTCGACCAAGTCAAACCTTGCCGAGCGCGCGCCTCCGGTCGGACGAACCCTGCGGAGCGCGATCAGAGATCGTCATCGGCGCCACGCGATGCGAGATCCATCATGATGGGGCGAGGAACGGAGCGCGCAAGACGGCTGCGCTTTTGGAGCCAACGAGTCATGGGTGCTTCGACCCACCGGTGCAGGAGGAGCGCCGCCAGGACGGCCGCGACACAGCCGAGCGCGAGCTCGATCGCGAGCGGCGCCGTGACGGGCATGACCGCCAACCAGGCATTGCGGAGACCACGGATCACGAAAGGATGGAAGAGGTAGAGACTGTAGGACGCGTCGCCGATCGCCGCCGAGACCAGGGTCCATCGCGTCGGCGGCCAGACCGGTCCGAGGACGCAGGCTGCCACGATGAGGGCTGCGGGAAGGCCTTGGTCGACCCAGGTCCGCCCGCCGCCGCACGTCGTGCAGAGGGGGCCGAACGCGATGGCCGCAGCGATGCCGAGCGTCGCGACCGCGACCGCGACCCAGGTTCCCAGACCGGCGCCGGCCTCCTGGATCAGGCCGATCGCGAGACCGAACAGGAACTCGCACAGCAACGTATCGGTCCAGACCCCGAACGCCGCATCGGCGGGATGCGCGAAATAGCCGATCAGCACGAGCCCGATCATGACCGTCGCGAGCCCCGCGAGGCCTATCCGGCGGGGAAGAAGCATCGATAGCGCGAAAAGGACGTAGAAAAATACTTCGTAGTCGAGCGTCCATCCCTGGCCGAGAACCGGGCGCAACTCCCCGCCGTCTCTCAGGACGGGCACGAAGACGTAGCTCCCCACCACCACGGCCAGACCGCCGATCGGCATGTTGAGGAGTTCGGGGGCCAGAGCGGCTCCCACCAGGATCAGGCTGGTCATGAGCCAGTAGAGCGGCACGACCCTGATGATCCGCCGCGTCAGGAAGACGAGGCTTCCTCTGGCCGAGCCGTAACCCCGGGCGGTTCGCACCATGATGAAACCGGAGATCACGAAAAAGAGGTGGATACCGAACCCCCAATCGAAGAAGCGATCGAGTGCGAATGCCGTACGTCCCGTGCGGTCGGCGATCGTATCGGCATCGTAGCCCGCGTGGTGGATCAACACGAGCAGGGCCGCCACGGCGCGCAGAGCCTGAAGGGATAGGAGCGGTGGCGTCTCGGCCGATGCGGGATCGAGGCGAACTGCGGGCATCGGTTCCGTATGGAAGGTCGGGCGGGGGCTTCGGGCGAGGCTTCCGTCTCGGTCGGAGATCCGTCTCGCTCGGAGAGAAGTGCGTAACGATCCCGGCGGGACGTCGTCGGATCGACCCGGCGCGAGGTCGTCCGCGTTGCCGTATACCGGAAGGGACCATAAGATCCAGCGGTCGCGGCGCCAGGATGGATCATGAACGAGCCCGGTCTCCATGAACTCGCAGGGCTGATCCTGGGGTACGGCTGCGGCTCAATCCCATTCGGACTCATTTTGACGCGGTTGGCCGGAACGGCCGATCTCAGGACGATCGGCTCCGGCAACATCGGCGCGACCAACGTCCTTCGGACCGGCCGCAAGGACCTCGCAGCCATCACGCTGCTCCTCGACGGCCTGAAAGGCACGACGGCGGTTCTGATCGCCCGCTACTGGTTCGGGGATGCCGCGGCGATCTTCGCGGCGACCGGTGCCTTTTTCGGCCACCTCTACCCGATCTGGCTTGGATTTCGCGGCGGCAAGGGGGTCGCGACCTACCTCGGCTGCCTGTTCGGCCTGTGGTGGCCGGCCGGACTCGCCTTTGCGGCGCTCTGGCTGGCCGTGGCCTCGGTGACGCGGTTCTCATCGGCCGCGGCCCTCATCGCATCCCTTGTCGCGCCTTTCTTGTTCTTCCTGACCGGCCAGATCACGGACGGCACCGCATTGGCGATCCTTGCCGCAGTCTTGTGGTGGAAGCATCGGGCCAACCTCACCCGTCTGCTGGCCGGGACAGAAAGCCGGATCGGACACAAGGCATGACGGCGGCGTTGCGGGATCTCGACGAAGCCGAGAAGCTGGAGTGGCTCCGCCTGATCCGAAGCGAGAACGTCGGGCCGCGCACGTTCAAGACCCTGCTCGACCGCTACGCGACGGCGGCCGCCGCCCTGAAGGCCCTTCCTCAACTGGTCAGGAAGGGGACGTCCCGGGACATCAAGATCTGCTCCAAGGCGGATGCGGAAGCCGAATGGACGCGTGCGGGGAAGCTCAACATCCGGTTCCTCGCTGTTTGCGAGCCGGCCTATCCGGAAACCCTGCGCAACATCGATGCCCCACCCCCGCTCATCGCGGTCGCGGGGAGGAGCGAGGTTCTCGTGCGTCCGATCGTCAGTATCGTCGGGTCGCGCAACGCCTCCGCGTCCGGCCTCGTGTTCACCGAAAGGCTGGCAGGGGGTCTCGCGACGGCCGGCTATGTGGTCGCGTCCGGTCTCGCGCGCGGTATCGACGTCAAGGCCCATATGGCGAGCCTGCAGACCGGGACCGTCGCGGTCCTGGCGGGCGGCCACGACCACATCTATCCGAGCGAGCATGAAGGATTGGCGCGTCGGATCTGCGAAGCCGGGGCGCTGATCTCCGAAATGCCGCTCGGATGGGAGCCGCGAGCCCGCGACTTCCCGCGCCGCAACCGCATCGTGGCGGGCCTGAGCCTCGGCGTCGTCGTGGTCGAGGCCGGCCGCCGCTCGGGATCGCTGATCACGGCGCGGTTCGCCAACGAACAGGGCAGGGAGGTCTTCGCGGTGCCCGGATCGCCGCTGGACGCCAGGGCGGAAGGCACCAACGACCTGATCCGGCAGGGGGCGACGCTCTGTACGTCGGCCGGCGACGTGATTGCGGCGCTGGCTCCGGTGCGAGACGGCGACAGAACCCCTGCAGCCTTGGGAGAGCCGTTGCGGCCGGTCCCCGATGCCGAGCCGCTCTGGGAGGAACTCGACCTTTCCGCGGATTTCGGTGAGCCGAAAGGCCCGGCGATCGAGCGAGGGGCCTGGCGTTCGTTCGAAGAAACAGCCACGCCTCCGGCGACATGGTCCGCCGCGGATGGCAGTATCGCCCGGCACCTCGCCTCGTTCCTCGGCCCGACACCCGTTCAGGTCGACGATCTGATCCGCGCGTCGGGACTGGAGCCTCGAGTGGTGCAGGCTGCCCTGATGGAGCTCGAACTCGGCGGCGAGATCTTACGGCACGACGGGAACCGGGTAGCTCTGAAGGTCGGCTGAGGCTCTCGCCCGGCCGGGGTCAATGCCGGTCACCGGATTGCTTTGCCTCATTGTTGCCGGCGCGGATCTCCTTGCCCATCCGCTCCGCTTCGAGACGGGCCATGTCGAGCAGGTAGTTGATAGTGCGGAACGGCGGTCGCTGGGCGAGATCGCGGAGTTCTGCGCAGATCTCCGCGATGTAGGCGCAGAGGTCCTCGTTGCTGGGGGTCAGAGCCTGACCTGTGGGCGGCTCTGGGTGCTCCGAAGCGTTGCTCACGAAAGCTCTTCCATTTGCAATTTGAAGTGGTCGTATCCGCACACGATCATTCGCGGAGACACGCAACTTTTAAGTGCAGTATTTTGTGTCTGCAACGTTTATCTTCGCCCGGCCGGTGACCCGCGTTTCACGAGGTCAGCCTTGAACGCGGCGGTTCAGGACCGCGATGCGGTCGAGAACGCCCTGCAGGATGTAGGCTGCCGCCATGCGATCCACGACGGCGGCGCGCTTGGCGCGGGACGCGTCCTGCTCGATCAGACTGCGGGTCACGGCGGCAGTCGACAACCTTTCGTCCCAGAAAACGAAGGGGCGTCCGAGCAAGGGAAAGGCTTGTCGGACGAAGGCGCGCGTCGACTGCGCCCTCGGCCCTTCCGATCCGTCCATGTTGAGCGGAAGCCCGATGACCAACGCGCCGACCGCATGGCGATCGAGCATTTCGCGCAGCGATGCCACGTCATGGGTGAATTTCGTTCGGCGGATCGTGTCGAAGGGCGTGGCGATCCGGCGCTCGACATCGGACAAGGCGAGCCCGATCGTCTTGGTGCCGAGATCGAGACCGATGAGGCGTTGATTGCGTTGCAGCAGGTCGCACAAAAGCGCCACCTCGATAACGGCATCCATGACCCGGGTTTCCTTTCGGCCGAGCGGCTGTGCCCCCGGCAGCGCGATCGAGCCTTCGCCCCGCGTTGATTCAATCGATCCTGCAGTGATATAGGCCACGTGAGGCCGTTCATCACCGCGGAACCAGCATGTCCATCGATCAGGCGACCGTCCGGCGCGTCGCCCAACTCGCCAGAATCACGCTGCGGGACGAGGAGGTCCCGCATCTGCAAGGCGAGATCAACGCCATACTGGCCTTCGTGGCCGAACTCGACGGGTTGGACGTGACGGGCGTGGAACCGATGACCTCCGTTCTGCCGATGAGCCTGAAGAGGCGGGCAGACGACATCACCGAGGGAGGCATCGCGGACCGCATCGTCGCCAATGCGCCGGCGAGCGAGGATCGCTTGTTCGCGGTTCCCAAAGTGATCGAATGATCCTCAACCCTCGCGGTCGGTATCGCGCCGCGGATCGGTCTCGACGGCAGAGCTGAACGGATCGACAAGAACCAAGGACGGGTTCGATCGGCGAAAGCCCGGCACCGCCTGCCAGCCCTCAAACGGAACGGCCGACGCCCAATCGTCGTCGAGCCTCGAAGAGACGTCATGTCCGATCCCACCAGCCTTACGCTTGCAGAAGCGCGCGATGCCATCAGGCGCAAGACCCTCTCGGCTCGCGAACTGACCGAAGCCCATATCGGCGCCATGGAGGCTGCGCGTCCTCTCAACCTCTTCATCACCGAGACGGCGGATCGCGCCCGCGCCATGGCGGAGGTGAGTGATACCCGCGTGGCGCGTGGCGAAGCGGGGCCGCTCGAGGGGTTGCCTCTCGGGATCAAGGACCTCTACTGCACCGATGGTGTGCAGACCACGGCCGGAAGCCACATCCTCGAAGGCTTCGTGCCCGCTTACGAGTCGACCGTCTCGGCGCAGCTCTGGCGCGATGGCGCCGTCATGCTGGGCAAGCTCAACCTCGACGAGTTCGCCATGGGCTCTTCGAACGAGACATCCTATTTCGGGCCGGCGATCTCGCCCTGGCGCCGTCCCGGCTCCAATGCGGCCCTGGTCCCGGGCGGATCTTCGGGCGGTTCGGCGGCGGCGGTGGCGGCGCGCGTCTGTCTCGCTGCGACCGCGACCGACACGGGGGGCTCCATCCGCCAGCCCGCGGGCTTCACCGGCACGGTTGGGATCAAGCCGACCTACGGCCGCTGTTCCCGATGGGGCATCGTGGCCTTTGCGTCATCGCTCGACCAGGCAGGGCCTCTGACCCGAACGGTCCGCGATGCCGCCATCATGCTGCGATCCATGGCGGGTCACGACCCTAAGGACTCGACCTCGGTCGACCTCGCGGTTCCCGATTACGAGGCCGCCATCGGCCGGTCCGTCGCCGGAAAGGTCATCGGCATCCCGAAGGAATACCGCATCGACGGCATGCCGGCCGAGATCGACGCCCTTTGGGGGCAGGGCATCGAATGGATGAAGGCGGCCGGCGCCAAGGTGGTCGACATCACCCTGCCGCACACGAAATACGCGCTGCCGGCCTATTATATCGTGGCACCGGCCGAGGCGTCGTCGAACCTCGCCCGCTACGACGGCGTCCGCTACGGGCTGCGGGTCCCGGGCCGCGACATCGCCGACATGTACGGCAATACAAGGGCTGCAGGATTCGGTCCTGAGGTCCGCCGGCGCATCATGATCGGCACCTACGTGCTCTCGGCGGGTTACTACGACGCCTATTACCTTCGCGCGCAAAAGGTCCGAACGCTGGTGCGACGGGATTTCGAGGCGGTGTTCGCCGCAGGAGTCGACGCCATCCTGACGCCCGCCACCCCCTCCGCGGCCTTCGCGGTCGGGGAGAAGGGATCGGGCAATCCCATCGACATGTATCTCAACGACGCCTTCACGGTGACGGTCAATATGGCGGGCTTGCCCGGTATCGCAGTGCCCTCCGGCTCTTCCGTCGAAGGGCTGCCCTTGGGGTTGCAGCTCATCGGTCGGCCGTTCGAAGAAGACACGCTGTTCTCGCTTGCCGAAGTGATCGAACGCTCCGCTCCTCCGGCGCCGCGGCCGCCCGACTGGTGGTCGGTGTGACGATCGACGCGACCGACCCTTTTTCGAAAGGACCATGGGCCATGGCCAGCACATCCGCATCCAAGCTCCTCAAGGGCGCGACCGGCGATTGGGAGATCGTCGTGGGCATGGAAATCCATGCGCAGGTGACGTCTCGTTCGAAGCTGTTCTCCGGGGCCGCGACGGCGTTCGGCGCCGAACCGAACAGCCAGGTGTCCTTCGTCGATGCCGCGATGCCCGGCATGCTTCCGGTCATCAACGACGTCTGCGTCGCCCAGGCGGTCAGGACGGGACTCGGCCTCAAGGCCAAGATCAACCGGAGGTCGGTTTTCGACCGCAAGAACTACTTCTACCCGGACCTGCCGCAGGGCTACCAGATTTCGCAGTTCAAGTTCCCGATCGTCGGCGAGGGTGAGGTACTGGTCGACGTCACGCCCGAGCAGCAGATCAGGGTCGGCATCGAACGCCTGCATCTCGAACAGGATGCGGGCAAGTCGGTTCACGACCAGTCGCCCAACGAGAGCTTCGTCGACCTGAACCGGTCGGGCGTGGCTTTGATGGAAATCGTGTCCCGTCCCGACATGCGCTCGGCCGACGAGGCGAAAGCCTATGTGTCGAAGCTGCGCACCATCCTGCGCTATCTCGGCACCTGCGACGGCGACATGGAGAAAGGGAACCTGCGCGCCGACGTCAACGTGTCGGTGCGCCGCCCGGGAGAGGGCCTGGGGACCCGGTGCGAGATCAAGAACGTCAATTCCATCCGCTTCATCGGGCAGGCGGTCGATACCGAGGCGCGCCGGCAGGTCGGCATTCTCGAAGACGGGGGAACGATAGACCAGGAGACCCGGCTCTTCGATCCTGGGCGGGGAGAGACGCGCTCCATGCGATCCAAGGAGGAGGCGCATGATTACCGCTACTTCCCCGATCCCGATCTCCTGCCGCTCGAGATCGAGCAGAGCACCATCGACGCTCTCGCGGCGGATCTGCCCGAACTGCCGGACGCCAAGAAGGCCCGCTTCATGGCGGACTACGGGCTGTCCGCCTACGACGCGTCGGTGTTGGTGGCCGAGCGCGACCTCGCGAACTATTACGAACGCGCCGTGAGCGTCGAACCGGCGGGCCGCGACCCGAAGCTCGTGGCCAACTGGATCAGCGGCGACCTCGCGGCCTATGCCAATTCGGTGGGACTTTCGCTGCCGGCGACGCATCTCACGCCCGAGCAGGTGGCACAGCTCGTCGATCTGATCGCCGACGGCACGATCTCGGGGAAGATCGCCAAGGATGTCCTGGCCCTGCTGGTCGGCGCCGAGCGCAACGCCATGCCGCGCGATATCGTTGAACGGCACGGCTTGAGGCAGGTGACCGATACCAAGGAAATCGAAGATGCCGTCGACCGGATCATCGCGGCGAACCCGGACAAGGTCACGCAGGTGCTCGCGAAGCCGACGATGTTGGGCTGGTTCGTGGGCCAGGCCATGAAGGCAACCGGCGGGAAGGCCAACCCCCAGCTCGTCAACAGCCTCCTCAAGGCCAAACTCGGCATTTGAACGCGGGACTGCGGAGGGCGGAGGGCGGAACCCCGGCTTGGAGAAACTGGCGGGGTCAGGCCGGCATCCTGCTCTTGCGCTGAAGCCATCGGCTGACCTGCTTCAGAGGGCGACTGGACCGTTCCCGAGCGAAGCGGCCTGTCTCACCTCTGCGTCAAGCAGGTCCTGGAAAACTCCTTCCAGGTGCCCGATGCCGTACCGGCCCTCTTCATCGTCGACCACTGGTGACCGCATTCCAGCATACGGGCGCGGGCAGCCACGTTTCGCGACAGCGGATCGGCCTCCGGCGCGCCCGAGCCTTTCGACGCCGTCGCATCCTGGCTGCGCGGTCCCACGGAAGCGGCAAGCGTCACGGCGACAGGTCGGTCCTGGGCGAGAAGACCCTGGGGCGACGCCGCCCGACAGGACGCCACGGCCAGCCAAAGACAAGTTGCCGCAAGGGCCAGCGCGACCCCGGGCCGTTGCGGTCCCGGCACAGCGGTCGAACGCCGACAACCGGCAGCCATCGCGACAACAGACCGGGAGAGCAACATGCCGCGAGATCTGTCGCGCTGAGACGACGTCACTCGTTCGATGTCGGGACTCCTGCCGCGGGTATGGCGACCTTGTGGGTCGAAACCGCCGCATGGGTCGGGTCCACATGCGCCATACCTTTCGCCGTATCGGCGGTGCCGATGGTCTTCGGCTCCTCACGTGTCCATTTCTGGCCGCCGCAAAGGATGTAGGCGACGCAGCCCTTCAACTCGACCTGCGTTTTGCTAAGAGTTTTCAGGGTCGCATCGTAGGTCTTGCCGTTGGTCGGGTTATAGACCGTTCCCTTCCAGACCTCATCGTCCGCCGTCATGCTGATCAGCTGCAAACCAAGGATCGGCCGCTTGCGCTTGGCTTCGTCCTCGTTTTCCTTGTCGACCTTCGGCTGACCTTTCGCATCGACCGGATCCTTCATCCAGAAGATCGAACCGCAGATCTTGTCTTCACCACAATGCGTGATGTGGATTTGTGATTCGTTCTTTTCGGTAGCCCAATAACCGGTCGGATCTTCGGCGGCTTTGGCCTGGCCGGCTGCCAAAGCCGCGAGGGATCCGCAGAAAATAAGAAAAGGCACTCTAACCATCGTCAGCCTGTCACTCGTTGGCGATGCAGCGGCTGGCGGAGACGGAGGGATTCGAACCCTCGATAGGGCTTTACAACCCTATAACGGTTTAGCAAACCGCCGCCTTCAGCCTCTCGGCCACATCTCCGTCGTGCCCAAAACAGACACATCAGCGTCCGCCGCTAGAGCGAGGCAAGCTATGCCCCACCGCAGCCGACAATGCAAGAATGGCAACTAAATCGGGCAAAAGCAGGAACATGACGTGGATTCGATGGGGCGCGGTCCGGCGCATGGCCGACCTTCGTGCAAAGAGGCCGCCGCGTCGCAGTCTTGCTCTCGCGACATCGAGCAGTGACGGATCGCTCCCTTGAGTCGTCCCTCGACCAAGGCAGCACACCGTCTTTGTGGCCGATCGGCAACATGAACGCTTTCAATGCCCGGTGGCAGAATCCAGCCTGCATTGCAACGAAAAGCTAATTTTCGCCTAAGTCTGGCCCTTTATGTGCAATTTCGGGGGCGGATTTGAGGCGACCCGACGGTGTTCTCCTCGGACTGCGATTGAGAAAGCCGGGATACTCATATGAACGTCGCAACACGCTTGCTGCTGGGGACCGCTTGCGCCATCGCTGCGTCGAACGTCGCGGTCGCGGCCGACCTGCCGACGCGCAAGGCTGCACCGGTCGATTACGTGCGGGTTTGTGACTTTACCGGCGCGGGATCCTTCTACATTCCCGGGACCGACACCTGCATGCAGATCGGCGCATTCATGCGCACCGAATTCAATTTCATCAGCAACGAACGTGCCTTTCTCCCGATCCCGGGCGCGGCTGGCCGTCCGCTTTCGGCCGTGGGGACGACCTTCCCCGGGCGCGACCGTGACATCACCGGCTTTCTGGCACGAGCGCGCTTGAATATCGATACGCGCACCCAGACCGCTTACGGGACACTCAGAACTTATATTCAATACCAGATCGATCGTGTGCAGGGGCTTTACGCATCCGGTGGCCTTTCGGGGGGCCAGAACACCTTCGCCAACCAGGCCGGCAACAACGCCGCACTGCGCCGAGGGTTCATTCAGTTCGCCGGAATCACGGCCGGCCGGCTCCAGTCTTTCTTCGATTTCTACGCCGACAACTACAACTACGAAGGCCTTGCCAACTCCGACTTGGCGCAGAACGTCCTGGCTTACACCTACAATGTCGCCGGCGGCTTCTCCGCCACTTTGTCGATCGAGGACCATGCCGCGCGGAACGACGGCGTGGGTACGATCCTGGGCGGGTCGTCCGCGCTTCCCGTCGCGGTGCGAGACGCCGGCGAAACTGTACCGGACGTCGTCGGCGTCCTGCGCTACGATCAACCCTGGGGGGCCGCACAGCTCTCGGCGGCCTACCATGCCCTGACCACGAACGCCGGCCCCTTCGCGGGAACGTCCGGCCAGGGGTTCGGCCATTCCGATACCGATGGCTTTGCGGTTCAGGGCGGCCTGCGGGTCAAGCTCCCGATGATCGCCGCCGGAGACGACCTCTGGCTCGAAGGTGCCTACGAGCAGGGCGCCTACCTCTACCAGGACTCCGGACAATACCTGAACCAGGGCTTTACCTCTCCGGCTCTGGCCGGCTTCCTGCACGTCGACCACGACGTCGTGGCGCTACACATCCCGGGAGCGCCCGTCGGCTCCTACCAATTGGAAAAGGTCAACGGCTTCTCCGCGCTGGCGGCCTTCAACCACTACTTCTCGCCCAATTTCCACGACGTGCTGTTCGGTTCCTACGAACAGACCGGATACGGCAATCGCGTGAAGAACATCGATTGGACACTGGGCGGCATCGGTGACGGCAGCGAATACCGCGTGGGCAACCAGTTCCTCTGGGATCCGGTCAAGAACCTCGAGTTCGGCCTTGAATTCGATTACCTGCACATCGATCAGACTTTGGCTCACAATGCGGGCGTGGCCGCGACGGCGCTGCCGGCCGGGGTCGCATTGAACCCCGACGCCTTCGAGACGCGCCTCCGGGTCGAACGCGACTTCTGACAAGAGCAGCCACCAAGAAGAGAAGCCCGGCTCTGCCGGGCTTTTCTTCTTGGTGGCTGCTATGAGCGGTCGACGACCTGCCACAATCCGGATCGTTGCGCGAATGTCACATGGCGATGCCAAAGCCCAGGTGAGGCGAATTCAGGGCATTCTTGAGTTTGTCGAATCTCAAGCTCCGGTTATGTTGTTTTGGCGGAGGGGAAACGCCCCACGCATCCGATGGTTCGGGGTTTACGCTGGTTGTCGAGAAATCGATGCAAAAACAGCGAGTATCGCGGACTGCGCATTGGGAACTCGGGGCGCTAAAGGTTCGACGCAGCTTCAGGAACGGTGCGTTCCAAAGAGTGTTGCGGGTCACAAGCAAAACCAATCCCGTTGGGTCATTCATACTGGAGGTTTGACGATGAAGCTCGGTAAGAGCCTTCTTCTCGGTTCGGCGGCCGCACTTGCTGCCACCGTTGGTGCCCAGGCCGCCGATCTTCCCATGCGGAAGTCGGCTCCTGTTGATTACGTACGGGTTTGCGACTGGACCGGCGCAGGCTACTTCTACATCCCCGGCTCCGACACCTGCATGAACGTCGGCGGGTTGGTTCGTGCGGAATACGCCTTCATCAACAACGCCCGCGCGTTCTTCCCCACGTCGCAGGTCGGAACCAAGGCAGTTCAGGTTGCTGCCGGTACGCTTGTCCCGGGTCGTTTCCGTGACAACTCGGGCTTCTTCGCTCGTGGCCGTATCGCGGTCGACACGCGTACTCAGACGGCTTACGGCACGCTGCGAGCCTATGTCCGTTACCAGATCGACCGTCTCCAAGGTCTCTATCAGGGTGGCGGTGCTGCCGGCGGTCAGAACACCTTCGCCAACCAGGCCGGTAACAGCGCTTACCTCGATAAGGGCTTCATCCAGTTCGCTGGGTTCACGGCCGGTCGCGTTCAGTCGTTCTTCGACTTCTACGCCGACAATTACAACTACGAAGGCATCGCCAACTCGGACGAAAGCAACAACGTCCTGGCCTATACCTACACCGCGGCTGGTGGATTTTCGGCTACGATCGCGATCGAAGATCATAACGGTCGTAACGACGGTATCGGAACGATCACCGGCGGCACCAATGCAGTGGTTGCGGCCGGATCGGCGGGTCTCACTGGAGGTACCGCGACCTATGCCGGCGAGAGCATCCCCGACATCGTGGGCCAGTTGAACGTGACCCAGGCTTGGGGACAGGCGCAGCTGTCGGCGGCCTATCACCAAGTCAACACGGTAACGCCCGGTGTCGGCCTGTCCTTCCAGGGCAAGGATGACGACGGCTTCGCGGTTCAGGGTGGTGTGCAGTTCAAGCTTCCGATGCTGGCGGCTGGCGACGACCTCTGGATCCAGGGTGGCTATCAGGAAGGTGCTTATCTCTACCAAGACTCGGCTGGCTACGCGAATGCGGGCTTCGACTCGCTGCTGCTCGGCGGTTTCCAGCACATCGATCGTGACGCTATCGCGATAGGCGTGCCCGGGACCGACGGAGCTTACACGCTGAGCAAAAGCCGAGGCTTCTCGGTCATGGCTGCGATCAACCACTACTTCACCCCGAACTTCCACGACGTGTTGTTCGGGTCATACGAAGAGAGCAGCTACGGTCGTGCGAAGAACATCGATTGGACACTGGGTGGTCTCGGCGACATGAGCGAGTACCGCGTCGGCAACCAGTTCCTGTGGGATCCCGTGAAAAACCTCGAGATCGGTCTCGAAGTGTTCTACGCCCATATCGATCAGACCTTGGCTCACAACCCCGGTGTCGCGGCTACTGCTCTCCCGGCCACCATCTCGTTGAACCCGGATGCCTTCGAAGCCCGCCTCCGCGTAGAGCGCGACTTCTAAGCAAGACGCTAACACGTTCGAAAGCCCGGCGGTCTTTGACCGCCGGGCTTTTTGCATGTGCGCCCATCCGCGTGGCTTTGGCCGGCGTCCGGGTCGTTTGTCAGCGGCAACAGGCGTCCGATGTTCGGTTCGCCCTCCGTGAGGGACACTGATCAGCCGAACCGGCAGGCCTGATGCGGCTTGATCTCCGCCGCGGACAACGTGCCGGAACCCACCAGCGCGCGAGGCGACAAGCCCTAGCTTCCCGCAAGCCTGGTCGAAGCCGTCTGGCCAGCCTGCCGCCAGGACATTCATCGAGCGACAGGTGAAGGACGATTGTGCCGCCGCGATCGGCAGACATGCAAGGCATGCGGCGACTTGCGTTCTAAGCGGGTGCGCCTCGGTCTGCCGAGTTCGCCATCTTTGGACGACCGGCCAGATGTCTCGCGAGTGACGTCAGTCTGTCGAAACCGAAGACGTCGCCCGGGGATCGTGCCCTTGCGTCATGCACAACCCGCCGCTCGACTCAGTTGCGTTCCCACATCATGATAGAGCCGAGGTCGCCCATCGAGTGCCACTCGGGTCGACCGACATCGCCGGTCGACTCGATAGCCATAAGGTTCGCGATCGCGGTCCGGGCCCGGTTGACCCTGCTCTTGAGAGTCCCGAGCGCGCAACCGCAGATCTGGGCCGCTTCTTCATAGGCGAAACCGGACCCTCCCACGAGGATCAGGGCCTCCCTTTGCTCGGCCGGCAATTTGGCAAGCGCGGTCCGGAGGTCCTGCAGGTCCATGTGGCCGTTCTGTTCGGGCACCGAAACCAGCCGCGCCGCCATCGTGCCTTCGGCGTCCTCGACCTCGCGACGGCGTTTCCGATATTCGGAGTAGAACACGTTACGCAGGATCGTGAACAGCCAAGCCGACATGCTGGTGCCCTGCGTGAAAGAGGCCTGATTGATCCAGGCCTTCATCAGGGTCTCCTGAACGAGATCGTCGGCGCGGTCACCGTTGCCGCAGAGCGAGAACGCAAAGGCACGAAGGCTCGGGATCGTCCCCAGCATCTCTTCCTTCAGGCGCTTGGCCGCAGCTTCCCCGGTCAAAGCGGCAGGTTCGCTCGCTTGGGTCGATCCGGTCTCCGTGCTCATGACGACCTTCCTGATGACGCGAAAACGCGGTCACTTCGACGTTTATCACAGAGGCGACGAAAGCCCGAAGCCTCATCAAGTGAGTTCGAGATCGGACCGCCAACGTGCGTGTCGGTCTACCAAACCCGGAATCTCGAAGGGTCCCGGTCCTTGGTGCAACGCGCACCCACGTTCCGCGACGATCCGATCCGCCAAGCGGGATATCGGATGCTTCGGAAGTGAAATCAACCCGTCACTGAGGGGCTGAAATGAGGCGGCCACTCAAAATCGGCGTTCCGCTCGGCTGCCCGGTCGGCGAGCCTCCCGGAGGCTCGACAGTCACGGCGTAGGTCGCGTCGGTGATGACCGCCGGATCGTAGGGAGTGAGGAGCTCGTGCGTCGCCGCCCTTGCCGGTATGAGGCCGAGGGAACGCGGTGAACCGATCGCCGGATTGATGATCCAGAGTTCGTAGCTTTTCCCCGCCGGCGTCGCCGAGGCGAGGGACGTGACGGTAAGGCGTCGTGACTTCACGTCCACATCGAGCACCATCGCCGGTGCACTGGCGTCTTGTTGCAGGACCGCCGTGAACCGATCGGGGCGTTGCGACGTCACGTCTCCCAAGGCGATCCACGCCAGCAGGGCAGCAGCGATCGCAGAGAGTCCGGCGGTCGTGCCCTGCCACAGCCGGACCCGCCGCTTGAGCCTCGCCAGTGCGACCTCATCGACCACGGCGGTTTGCGTGCCGAACAGGCGCACCAACAGATCGTCAAACAGGTGATCCGGAGGTGCGACGGGTTCGATCGTCTCGATCAGCGGCGCCAAGCGGTCCTGCCACTCCGCGACCGAGCGGCCAAAGGACAGGTCGGTCTCGATCCGCGATGCGGCCAGCACCCTGTCGGCAACGTCCAGGGTTCCGAGGACGTATTCGGCGGCGAGAAGGTCGCTGTCCTCGGGCTCGTTCATTGGTGCAAACAGAGTCTCAGCTGGATGATGCTGCGGTGCAGCCATGTCTTGATGGTCGCCACAGGGCGGCCGTAACGTGTCGACAGCGCTTCCCGGCTGCAGCCTCTGTAATAAGCCAGCAGCACCGCCTCACGCTTGTCTTCCTCCAATCGGTTCAAGCAACCGATCAAAGCTTTCAGCCGATCGCTGTGCTCCAGGGATTCGAGCGCAGTCTCGGTGTCGGCCGCGACGTCGAACCCTTCGGGCATCTCTGCCACGGGGACCGCCTTGCCGCGTCGTAAATCGTCCAAGGCGCGATTCCGAGCGATTGCGGCCATCCAGGCAATGGCCGAGCCCCGCTCCGCATCGAAATCCGCCGCCTTCTCCCAGATCCGGGTATATGTCTCCTGCAGTGCCTCGTCGGCCAGGCTGCGGCGCACCAGAATCCCAAGGATGACGCCATAGAGCTTCGCACTCGTGGCTCTGTACAGGACCTCGAAGGCCGCCCGGTCACGTGCTGCCACGCGGCCGAGGAGATCAACGAGCTCACGACTGCTTTCGACCATCCGGCGCTCACCCCGGCCATTGCTGCCTGAAACGGCAGATTCGGCCTAAAAGATTTGCGCCACGCTAAAGGTCGTCCGCGACGATGCCAAGGTACGTTCGACCGCAGTTGCATCCGAAGAGGGTGCCCGAACGCAGTCTGCATCATCCTGTCATACATCGTTCGGTCCCGACCGAAGCTGCGCACGACGGATCAGGACGCAGGCTCGGAGTGCGAATGCCGTCAGAGCCAACCATCCCAGGATGAGGCACGAACCGCCCACGGGCGCGGCGAGTGGCACAGGCCTTAGCCCCGCCAAGCTGGCGAGTGCGAGTTCCCCACTGAAGAGAATGGACCCCAGGGTCAACAGGCCGAGCGCCATTCCCAGCAGAACATGCGTCCTTTGTCGAAGAGCAGCTAGAACGCTCCCGGCAAGGATCACGGCCGCATGGATCATGAGAAAATCCGCTGCGGTTCTGGCGAGATCCCCCCCGACGAGATGAGCGCCGGCCGCCGCCACAGCCACGCCCGCGCCACCCAGAACGCCGGCGCAAGCGATGAAAATCATCGGCCAAGCTCGCGGAGGACCCGGTCGAAGGACCGCGTCATCCAGTTCGAGGTGGGAGGGCCGAGCCTGCATCGACGGGCTCGATTAGCCGGCCGGCAACATCACGGTGTCGATGACATGGATGACCCCGTTCGACTGCATCACGTTCGGAATGGTGATGTGGGCGGTGTCACCCTTGGCATCCGTCAGGGTCAGACCCTTGCCGGACTTCATGACGGTCAGGTTCTCGCCCTCGACGGTCTTCAACTCGGCCTTGCCGCCGCCGTCCTTGATCTGGTTCATGAGATCGGCCGCCGTCAGGGTGCCCGGGACAACGTGATACGTGAGGATCGCCTTCAGCTTATCGAGGTTCTCCGGCTTCAGCAGCGTGTCGACGGTGCCCTTGGGCAGCTTGGCGAAAGCGCTGTTGGTGGGAGCAAAAACCGTGAACGGACCCGGGCTCGCCAGCGTGTCGACGAGGCCTGCGGCCTTGACGGCGGCCACGAGGGTCGTGTGGACCTTGGAATTGACGGCGTTCTCGACGATATTCTTCGTGGCATACATCGGTGCGCCACCGACCTTGGGATTCATCGCCGCCGTGACGGGCAGGGCTGCCAGCGACAAAGCGACCACGAGACCGGCAATGGTGTGGCGCTTCCCAAAAGACTTGACCATGGTTTTACTCCAGATTTTGCCCCTCTTTTTGGGGACATCGAAGCTACGGGTCACCAGCGCCAGAGTTTCAAGCTGGTAGAGAAGAATTCCCGCCGATGCACCGAAAATGCAATCGACGCTGACGAGGTCTGGGCTGGCTCTTCACGGGCCACTAATCTTTGTGTGGTGATTGATGTGGATCGCCGCTCCGAGCACCCTCAGCATGGCACGATGCGTAACACCGATCACGGTCGTCCTCGTCATCGATCACGCGGCCATGAAAGGCGGTCAGGCCCGCGTGGCATTCGACAGCGCGATCGGCCTCAAGCGCCGTGGTCATGAACCCATCATCTTCGCGGCCGTCGGTCCCATCGACCCGGAACTGGCCTCGGCGGGTATCCGCACGATCTGCCTCGGCCAGAGTGACCTCATCGGAAACCATTCCCCGTTGGCGGCCGCAGCCCAGGGCTTGTGGAACCGCACGGCCGCCCAGGCGCTGAGCGAGCTCTTGGCCAGCCTGCCCCGCGACCGGACCGTGATCCACGTCCACGGCTGGGCGAAGGCCTTGTCGCCGTCGATCGCCGGCCCGATCGCCGCCTCGGGTCTCGGGGCCGTCTATACGATGCATGAATATTCGCTTCTCTGTCCCAATGGCGGGTTCTTCAACTACCGCACCGAGCAGGCTTGTTTGCTCGATCCCTTGTCGGCGAGATGTCTCACGACGAATTGTGACTCGCGATCCTACAGCAGGAAGCTTTGGCGAAGCCTCAGGCAGGTGGTGATGGAGCGGATCGCCCGAATGCCGGCGACCTTCTCCGACATCATCGCGATCTCGGATTTCCAGCTCGAGGTGGTAGGTCACAGGTTGCCTCGCGGGGTCCGGATCCACCAGGTGTCCAACCCGATCCGGGTGCCGGCCTTGGGACCTAAACCACCGCGACCGCCGGGACCGCTGACCTTCGTCGGGCGTATTTCGCCGGAGAAGGGCCCCTTTGTCTTCGCCGAAGCCGCCCGTATGGCCGGTGTGGAAGCGTTGTTCGTCGGCGAGGGCCCGTTGACGGACGAGTTGCGGCGGCGGTACCCGGAGGTCCGGATCATCGGCTGGCAGGAGCCCGAGGGTGTCCGCCGCTATCTGCGGGAGGCGGGAGCCCTGGTGTTTCCCTCCGTCTGGTACGAGGGCCAGCCCCTGACGGTTCTGGAGGCCAAAGCCCTGGGCACCCCGATCATCGTTTCGGATGGATGCGCCGGGCGCGACGTCGTCGAAGACGGCGTGACCGGCCTGTGGTTTCGCAGCAACGATTCGGCCAATCTCGCCGAGGCCCTCCGCCGGTTCGGACAGGCGGATATCGACGCGATGTCGCGTGCGGCCTACGACAGCTACTGGTCCGACCCGCCGACGCTCGACCGGCACGTCGACGCCATCGTGGCGATCTACAACGATCTTCTACCGACCCAGGCCGGATTGTCGCCGGCTTTGAGCGCCTGAAAGGGTCCCGGCCGGGCGGGCGGCTGATCGGGCAGGGTTTCGGCGCCGACACCGCTCGTCAGCTGACGGCCGGCAGAGCCCGGGCCGTCGGCATGCGCCCGCGGGTTTCGCACCACCGGACCCGCGCTGTCTCGATGCCCCAGACGGCGCCGAGCATCAGGAACACATGCCGCCAGTGGTCGATGTCGATCTGGAAGCCTTGCAGCAGGAACACCATCAACGACGGCCAGAAGACCTGGGCGGCGCGCCGGTAGGGGGATGGAGCCCACGCGATGCGGAACCCGATGTAGGTGGTGAATCCGACCAACAGGAAGAACGCAAAGCCTCCGAGCCAGCCGTAAGACGCGAAGGCGTTGATGTAAGAGTTGTGAGGTTCGAGATCGAAGATGAGCCGGAACCGCAGGGGTCCGAAGCCATTCAGCCGATCCAGCAACATGGGAAGCGAGCGGAGCTGGTTACCGAACCGCCCGGTCGGTCCCTCGTCGTAATCCTGTTCGAGCGCGGCCCGCTGGAAGAAGAAGTCGCGGGTGCTCTCGAACGTCAAGAGCAGACCGATTGCCAGGATCATGAGGACGATCGCCGCGAGGCTGATCAGCACGATGCGGCGGCGCAGATGCGCATCCGCGCTGGTCGCATAGGTCAGGCCGACGCTGGTCGGGGCCGCCACCGCGAACGCCACCCAGGAGCCGCGGGAAAACGACAGGAAGATTCCGGTCACGACCACGAGCAGGGCTGTCGCGGTGATCATGGGACGGCGCGAACGGCCCAACATCAAAGTCTGGATGTAGAACAGGCCGCCCATGATCAGGTACGAGCCGAGAACGTTCGGGTCCTTGAACGTCCCGGAGGCGCGCCCGTATCGTGAAAACAGCTCGCCCAGGCCGCCGATCCCGAAGTATCCGATGATGCCGAGCGCTGCGGCACACACGGTGCTGGCCGCGTAGAACTTGAGGCAAAGCTCGGTCCGCCGCGTCGTGTCTTCCCCGAAGTAGAGCGCGAAGACCAGCGCGGTGATGGCCAGGTAGAGCGACTGCAGCATGAACAGCGTCGGGTCGGGCTCGTCGATGTAGGGGATCAGGCTGATGAACCCGCCGAGATTGTAGAAGACCATCAGGACGAACAGGGGCACAACGGTGCTGTGGATCTTGAAGCCCCCCAGGAACCAGATCGGGATCGCAACCAGGGAAACGAAGTCGTAGGGCGACGGCTCGACGATCGCCACCATGCCGCAGAAGATGAAGACCGCGAAGATGCCGTTGATCACCGTGCCATAGTCGACCCTGAAGGCCGGCAGACCGGTGCGAGCCACGAGCGACTGCGGCTCAGTAGACATTGTCGTTCCTGATCAGGGCGAAGGGCGTGATCAGGAGGATGTAGAGGTCGAAGAACAAAGACCAGTTCTCGATATAGGCGAGGTCATGCTCGACACGCCGCTGGATCTTCACGGGCGTGTCGGTCTCGCCGCGCCAGCCGTTGATCTGGGCCCAACCGGTGATGCCGGGCCGTACCCTGTGCCGGGCGAAGTAACCGTCCACCACGTCATCGTATTGCCGGTTGGCCGCGTGGGCGTGGACGGCATGGGGCCGGGGACCGACGAGCGACAAGTTGCCCTTGGACACCACGTTCCAGAGCTGCGGCAGCTCGTCGATGGACGTCCGCCGGATGAAGCGTCCGACCCGCGTCACGCGGGGATCGCCGCGCGTCACCTGGCGGGCCGCCTGGTGATCGAGCTGGTCGACATACATCGAGCGGAATTTGTAGATCTCGATCTTCTCGTTGTTGAACCCGTAGCGCTTCTGTTTGAAGAACACCGGTCCCGGCGAATCGAGCTTGATCGCGATGGCTGTCGCGAGAAAGACAGGGGACAGGACCAGCAGGGCGGCGGCGCCGACGACGCGATCGAAGATCGTCTTCAACACCACGTCCCAGTCCGCGATCGGCTTGTCGAAGACGTCGAGGACCGGGACCGATCCGATGTAGGAGTAGGAGCGGGGACGGAACTTGAGCTTGTTGGTGTGGGCCGCAAGCCTGATATCGATCGGCAACACCCACAGTTTGCGCAGCATCTGGAGGAGGCGCTGCTCGGCCGTGATCGGCAGGGTGAAGATGATGAGGTCGATGCGCGTATGCCGGGCCAGGGCCACGAGGGCGTCGACGTTGCCGAGCTTGGGAAAGCCCGCCACGAAATCCGGGGACCGGTCGTCGGCGCGATCGTCGAACACGCCGCAGATCTTGAGGTCGGTGTTCTTCTGCCGCGACAACTCGTCGAGCAAGGTCTCTCCGGCAATACCGCCGCCCACCACGACGGTGCGTCGGTCGAGCCTGCCCGAATGCGTCATCCTGGCGATGACGAGGGACACGATGCCCCGCTCGATCAGAAGGGCGCCGAGGCCCAGCAGGTACCAGCCGACCATCCACACGCGGGAAAAGGTGACGTCGAGCTTCAGGAAGAAGATCGTGCCGAGAGCCGCGAGGATCACCAGACTCCAGCCGCCTGCGATGCGGAAGCCCTGATAGATGGGAGCCCGGAACGCCGCGATGTTGTTGATCCGCAAGGCCTGAAAGGTGCAGATGGCCAGCGCCGACATCGTCGGTATCGCGATGTCGTAGACGAGGCTGTAGCCCACTTGAGGGACGACATAGAACAGGTGGACCAGAAGGCCGGAAAGGCACAACAGCGAGAACTCCATCGCCCGAACCAGGCCGACGATGACGAGTGGCGAGTAATGGGGCCGCACGTCCGTCATGCCCGACATTGCGGCCAGGGCGGCCAAGGCCCGGCTGGGATCGCCCGGTTCGCTCTCGACGTGGTCGTGATCCCACATCTGACGGACATCGTCGGGCGTCAAACCGACCGCGCTCTGTTTCGAGGTCTTCACGGGGTTCTCTGCTTCAACGGAGAAGGGCGACGGTGCTGGGGTCGGGTGCGGAAGCGCTCGCCCGTGCCGCGATGGCGTCCCGGTAGGCCGCGATCACGGCATCGACCATGGTGGCGATCGAGAAGCCTTCGCGCACATAGCCGGCCAGGGCCTCGGCCTCGGCGGCCCGGGCTCGCGGAGCGGCCGCCATCATGGCCGCCATACCGAGACTGAGCCGGTCGGCGTCGTCCGGCGGAACAAGACGGCTGCTGAAAGGACCGAAGATCTCGGGAATACCGCCGACGTTGGTCGCCACGAGGGGGATCCGGGCCGCGGCCGCTTCGAGTGCCACGTAGGGCAGGGACTCGGCGCGGGAGGGCATGACGAGAACGCGGCCGAGTTCGAAGGCGCGCCGAACCGGCAGTGCACCCGCGAATCTGACCCTCTCGCCGAGTCCGAGTTCGACGGCAAGCTGCTGGAGCGCCTCCCGATCAGGACCGGTTCCGACCAGGACGGCGGTCGGTGCCGTCCCGAGGATCTTGTCGGTAAGGCGCAGGGCCTTCATGAGGATATCGATGCCCTTCGCGGCCCGCAACTCCCCGACATAGACGAAGTCGGCCGCATCGGGTGCGGTCGAGATCGGCACGAACTCGTCAGGCCCCACTCCGTTGTGGACCACACGAGCCAGATGGGCCGGCTCGCCGACGAGCATCTTGTAGCGGGAGCCGATATAGGCGCTCTCGAACAGCAGCATGTCCGTCTTCAGGCCCAGCAGAGCCTCGACCATCATGTAGCCGCGATGGGCCAGCGTTCCTGGATTGTGGTTGAGGCTGCCTCCATGAGGCGTGTAGGCGCGGATCGCCGAACCTCCTCCGGGGAGGAAGCCGGGAAGCCGCGCGAAGGCTCCTCCCTTCGAGCCGTGTCCGTGAACCACGTGGGGACGCGTGACCTTCAGACGTGAGAGGACGTGGACGAGGGCGCTGAAGTCGGTGAGATGCGGATCGCGGCGCATCGCGACACGCGACAGGCCCAACGACAATTTCGGTGAAAGATCGGCCAGGAGACGGTCCGCCACTTCGCCGCCGGCCGTCGAATCGACGATGAGGCCGACCTCGTGGCCCCGCCGGGCCTGTTCATGGCTGAGGTCCAGCACGTGCCGAAACAGCCCGCCCAAAGGCGCACGCAGCACATGCATGACCCGGATAGGCCCAAGATCGTGGCTGGCGGTTTCCGCCATGTGGAGCCTCGCTGAAACGAGGGCTCACCATGGCGTGCAATCCTAAAAGAAGCGTTCTTCGACCGTGATGGTGTCGCCGGGCCTGACCGGGTAGGCGAGGGGAACCCGCGCCGTCACCTGCACGCCGTTGATCATCCTCGTGATATTGGCGGAGTTCCGGTCGGCGCGGGTCCCGAAGCCTCCGGCCACCGCGATGGCTTTCTGGACCGTCATGCCGTTGATGAAGGGGTACTGACCGGCCGTTGTTATTTCGCCGAGAACAAAGAATGGCCGATAGGCCTCGACTTCCACCGCGACATGCGGATCGCGCAGAAAGCCGTTCTTCAGCCGAGTCTCGATGGTCTTCTCGGCTTCGCTGCTCGTCATGCCGCCGACAGGCACGTCGCCGATCAGCGGCATGGAGATCATGCCCGATCCGTTGATGGAGTAGGAGTTCGACAGGGCATCCTGACCGAATACGATGACCCTGATCCGATCGCCACTCGCGAGCGTATAGGGCGCGGTCAGTTGGGCCTTGAAGACGTCGGTCCGGTAGACGGGCGCAGCACAGCCGCCAAGGGCCGCGGCACCGGCGAGACAGACAGCAAGGGCGAGACGTCGCATGAATTGGCCCGGCTTGATGCCTCGACGACACGTCGAGCGCAGGAGACGAACCACAGGGATAAACCGTTAGGGTTAACGAAACGCGAAAGCCGCCCCCCCGTTCGAAAGCCGCCGAGCTTTAACGAGCGGGTGGCTTGCCGTGTGCGGTCCCGGAGCGCTACTGCTCCCCGGGCGCATTCAGGGTCGGCCGGGTCGATGTCGCGGTTCCGAGCACAGCATGGCCGCCCGCCTCACCAACCCCTCGTGTTCAGATGCCTTCGTTCAACACGTCCCGCCAAGTTTCCCACCCGGCGGCCAAGATGTTCGACCTCGTGGCCGACGTCGAACACTATCCGGAGTTTCTGCCGCTCTGTCAGAAACTGGTTGTTCGCCGCCGGTCCACCCTGCCGACCGGTGAGGAGGTCCTGGTCGCCGACATGCAGGTCGGGTTCAAGGCGATCCGGGAGAGCTTCACGAGCCGCGTGACCCTGGATCGTTCCCAGCAGGTCATCACGGCCCAGTATATCGACGGGCCATTCCGCGCGCTCGAGAACCGGTGGACTTTCGTGGATCGCCCGCCGGGTGATGGCTCGGCCGGGTCGACGGTGAATTTCTACATCACCTATGAATTCAAAAACCGCATGTTGAGCCTGCTTATGGGATCGATGTTCGACGGCGCCTTTCGCCGATTCGCCGAAGCCTTCGAACAGCGGGCCGACCAAGTCTACAGCTGACACGGTCCGGACGATGACCGTCTCCTTCGGTGGCGACGCCGGCGGCTGGCCGAGGCCTCAGCACCGGACGGCTTGCTCCAGCAGGCTCAGCGCCTGTTCGACCGACGCCATCCGGATGGCCTCGCGGCCGAGTTCCCCGAACCGCCGTTCAACGGTCGCGGGCGCAGCCCCGCGGCCGCAGCATCCGAACCATACGAGGCCGACGGGCTTCTCGGCCGTGCCGCCACCCGGACCCGCGATACCGGTCACCGAGACGGCAAGGCTGGCCTTGGAGTAGTCGAGCGCCCCGGTCGCCATGGCGGCCGCGACGGCGGCCGAGACCGCGCCATGCTGCGTGATCAGCGCGGCCGGGATCCCGAGGAGCTCGCTCTTCGCTTCGTTGGAATAGGTGACGAAGCCCCGATCGAAAGCGGCGGAGGATCCCGAGACTTCGGTGATCAGCGCTGCGATCAATCCGCCGGTGCAGGACTCGGCCGTGGCCAGCACGATGGACCGTGCCCGGCAGGCCGCGACGAGAGCGGTGGCACGCGCCAGGAGCGGGTCGGAAAACAAGCCGCTCAATCGGGCAGGAGGGGCAGGCGGATCGTCGCCAGGCCCCAGGCCACGATGCCTTCGCCGCGACCCGTGAACCCCAGGCGCTCGGACGTGGTCGCCGTGATCCCGACCCGGTCGACCGCTACGCCGGCGATCTCGGCGATCCTGGCCCGCATGACGTCCCGGTGGGGGCCCACTTTCGGCATTTCGCAGACCACCGTCGCATTGAGGCTGGCGATGGTGCCGCCTCGCGCCGTGACGAGGTCCACCGCGTGGCGCAGGAAGATCGATGAAGCAGCCCCCTTCCAGCGCGCTTCGGACGGCGGGAAATGCGAGCCGATGTCGCCGTCACCGATGGCCCCGAGGAGCGCGTCCGTCAAAGCGTGAAGCACCACGTCCGCATCAGAGTGTCCGGACAGCGCCCGATCGTGAGGAATGCGGACGCCGCCGAGCCAGACGTGGTCTCCTTCGGTGAAGGAGTGCACGTCGAAGCCCTGACCGGTCCTGACGTCGAGGAGCGTTGACAACAATCGAGTTTCCGCTGCGTGGAGGTCTGTCGACGTGGTGATCTTGGTGTTGGCGGTTTCGCCTTCGAACACGATGACGTCGTGTCCGGCGTACTCCGCCACCGCCGCGTCGTCCGTGAGATCCTGCCGCCCGTCCGACGCGGCACGCCGATGCGCCTCCAGGATCAGGTCGAGGGCGAAAGCCTGCGGCGTCTGGACGGCGCGAAGCTTCGACCGATCCGGCGTGCCCACGATGCGCTCGCGCTCACCCACGGCCTTGATCGTGTCGAAGACCGCGCAGCCCGGTACGGCAGCCCCGAAGTCTCGCGCGTTGGCAAGCGCCCGCGTGATCAAGGCGTCCGACACGAAGGGCCTGGCGCCGTCATGGATCAGGACAAGGTGGCGCGCCGCAACGGTTTCATGAGCAGCACAGCGGCGGCCGAGCGCTTCGAGCCCCGCCCGTACGCTGTCCTGCCGCGAGGCACCCCCGATCACGGGCTCTGCCAGTCGCTCCACGTCAGCCGGTCGCAGGGTCGACACTACGCTTTCGAACAGGGAACGATCGTCCGCGTGGATGACCGGGATGACCGAAGCGACATCGGCGCGGCGAAGAAAGGCGAGGAGCGTGCGCGCCAGCAGTGGCTGGCCAGCAAGCGACCTGTATTGCTTGGGCAGGCCGTCGCCGGCTCGCGAGCCGCGTCCTGCGGCGACGACGAGCACGTGACTTTGATCAGACATCGAGAACGGGGCTCCTCCGTTTTCCCTGTGTCTCGTTTTTTGCCTCCTGCGTCAAACCGTCGGCATGTGAGGGTGGCCTGGGGCAAGGGAACCGTTGCTCAATGCCTTCGATTGACTAAGATAAAGGCAGGTCCGCCGATGATACGAAAAGCGGCAGAGGCACTCTTCGACCGTTGAACCGTGTCGGGAGGGGCTCGAGGCATTTGGGTGAGGCCGCGTGGCCGACGCGACGGCGCGGTACAATGATGACGGCGAATGTCTCCGGAGACCCGGCCAGTTGAACGATAGGTCTCATCCGAACGCAGCCACCCGGGAGCCCTGGGTCGCTCCGATCCGTCTCGGCGGCTGCACGCTCTCCGGACATGCGTTCCTCGCCCCGATGGCCGGCGTCACCGATCTCGGCATGCGCCGCGCCGCGCAGCGTTTTGGTGCGGCGATGACCGTGTCCGAGATGGTGGTCGGCGATTTTCTGGCGAAGAACGATGCCGCCAGCCTCCTGCGGGCTGCCGGGCAAGGGCTCGTGCCGCATATCGTCCAGATCGCGGGTTGCCGTGCGGAAGCTTTGGCCGAGGGCGCTCGCATGGCCGAAGCCTGCGGCGCCGTCGCGATCGACATCAATATGGGCTGCCCGGCCAAGAAGGTCACGGGCGGCCTCGCGGGATCGGCGCTGATGCGGGACCTCGACGCCGCCACCCGGCTCATCGCGGCGACGGTCTCGGCCGTGAAGGTCCCGGTCACGGTCAAGATGCGGTTGGGCTGGGACACGGATTGCCTCAACGCGCCCGATCTTGCGGCCCGGGCCGAGCGGGAGGGCGTGGCCATGGTCACGGTACATGGTCGCACCCGCAACCAGTTCTACACCGGGCGGGCCGACTGGGCTGCCGTCGCGGCGGTGAAACGCGCGGTCTCGATCCCCGTCGTCGTGAACGGAGATTGCACGTCTCCCGCCGATGCCGTCGCCATGCTCGGGCTTTCGGGAGCCGACGCCGTCATGATCGGGCGAGCTGCCGTCGGCCGCCCTTGGCTGGTCGGTCAGATCGCGGCCTTCCTGCGCGGCGTTCCCGCGACCGGGCCGACCCTGGCCGAGCGGCGGGATGCAGCGCTCGACCATTACGAGACGGTGTTGTCGCTGCTGGGCACGGAGAAGGGCCATCGCCACGCCCGCAAACATCTTTGCGCCTATGCGGACCATGTCGGGGCAGGGGACAACGGGTTGGAGCCGTGGCGTCCCGGTGCCGCCCGCCGGACGGAGCCGAGCGGCAGCCGTCACGTGCAACTGCGGACCGCAATGGCGACGAGCCACGACCACGTCGCGGTCAAACGCATGCTCCGTGACCTCTTCGACCAGGCCGAACCGCTGGAGACCGCGGCATGACCAGCCTCGTCGACAAGGTAGCGGCGGCGCCTGCCGCGCAAGACACCGGGTTCGCGCATGCCGGCGAGGTGATGAACCTCCTGCCGCATGCGGTCTTGGTGGTCGAAGTCGACGGTTCCATCGCCGATGCCAATGCGGCGGCCGAGAACTTCTTCGACATGAGCCGCGCCATGCTGAAGCGGCATCGGCTGGCCGACATCGTGCCGTTCGCCTCGCCGCTGCTCTCGCTCCTCGAACAGGCGGCCCAACGCGGCGCCCCGCTGAACGAATACCGGGTCGATCTCGGAAATCCCAAGCTCGGCCCCGATCGCGTGGTCGATATCCACGTGAGCCCGATGGGTGATCTGCGGGACCGCATGATGATCCTGCTTCAAGAACGCTCAATTGCCGACAAATTCGACAGGCAGCTGACCCATCGGGGTGCGGCGCGCTCAGTTTCTGCGCTCGCCGCCATGCTGGCGCACGAGATCAAGAACCCTCTTTCGGGCATTCGCGGAGCCGCGCAACTGCTGGAGACGGCTGTGGGCGACGACGATCGCGCGCTCACGCGATTGATTTGCGAGGAGACCGATCGGATCGTGAAGCTCGTGGACCGAATGGAGGCGTTCTCCGATCTACGCCCCATCGAGCGCGAGAGCGTGAACATCCACGCAGTCCTGGACCGGGTGAAGCGGATCGCGCTCGCAGGCTTCGCGCGTCACATTCGGTTCGTCGAAACCTATGATCCTTCGCTGCCGCCGGTGTTCGGCAATCGCGACCAACTGGTGCAAGTCTTCCTCAACCTCGTCAAGAACGCCGCGGAGGCGCTGGGACCCGACGCGATCGACGGCACGATCGAACTGACCACGGCCTTCCGGCCCGGTGTGCGGCTCAGGACGCCGGGGTCCGCGACCCCCGTCAGTCTACCGCTCGAATTCTGTGTGCGCGACAACGGTCCAGGCGTTCCGTCCGACATTGCGGCCCACCTTTTCGACCCGTTCGTCACGACGAAATCGTCCGGAACTGGCCTTGGACTTGCTTTGGTGGCCAAAGTCATCGGCGACCATGGCGGCACCGTCGAATGCGAATCCTATCCGCGACGGACGACGTTCCGGGTCCTCTTGCCCATGTTCGCGGCGCGTGACGGACGTGTCGGCACGACGACCTGAACGTCTGGTACTCGAATCGAGGGAATAAACGGCGATGAATGGTCATATCCTCGTTGCCGACGATGATACCGCGATCCGGACGGTGGTGAGCCAGGCGCTGTCGCGAGCCGGCTACGACGTGCGGACCACGGGAACGGCAGCCTCGCTCTGGCGCTGGGTGCAGGCGGGAGACGGTGACCTCGTCATCACCGACGTCGTGATGCCGGACGAGAACGCGTTCGAGCTGCTGCCCCGCATCAAGAAGCTGCGGCCCGACCTGCCCATCATCGTGATGAGCGCGCAAAACACCTTCATGACCGCCATCAAGGCCAGCGAGCGGGGAGCCTACGACTACCTGCCGAAGCCCTTCGACCTGAAGGAACTCGTCGCCATCGTGGGACGCGCCATGAGCGAGCCCCGCCAGCGCGACGTCGAGCGCGACGACGAACTCGAAAGCATGCCGCTGATCGGTCGCTCGAGCGCCATGCAGGAGATCTATCGCACGCTGGCGCGGCTGATGCAGACCGATCTCACGGTGATGATCTCGGGCGAATCGGGGACCGGCAAGGAACTCGTGGCGCGAGCGCTGCATGACTACGGCAAGCGGAAATCCGGACCCTTCGTGGCCATCAACATGGCCGCCATCCCCCGGGACCTCATCGAGAGCGAACTTTTCGGCCATGAAAAGGGGGCTTTCACCGGCGCCAACACACGTTCGGCCGGCCGCTTCGAACAGGCCGAAGGAGGGACGCTGTTTCTCGACGAGATCG
>CAXUOD010000023.1:0-39005 GCA_964252585.1 uncultured Lichenihabitans sp.
GAGGACGTCGGTGGGACCGCAACCGGACCCGCAATGCACGGTGGTCGACGCGGTTCACCTCACGGCCTTGACGCTGGCGGATGGAGCGGTCGTGACCTTTCCCGACAAGCCGACCATCGCATGCGCGACGGCGTCCACCTTCTCGGCCTTCGTGCGCGACCTCCTTTCGCCGCTCGCCAAGGGGACTTACGGATCCGCGGTCGACACGGTCTGGACGGGTCCTGGCCTCGATTGCAGGACCCGCGACCATATCCCCGGGGCCAAGCTCAGCGCGCATGGCCAGGGCCTAGCGGTCGATGTCGCGCAGCTCAGGTTGCAGGACGGCCACAAGATCGAGGTCGGCAGGCCTACGTCGGAGACCGATCGCGCCTTCGAAACCGCCGCTCTAGCGGCAGGATGCGGCTACTTCCATACCGCGCTCGGCCCGGGAGCCGATGCGTTCCATGAGACGCATTGGCATTTCGATCTCACTCCCCGCGGCGCCAAGGGCGACGCCAAGTTCTGCGAGTAGCTCGTCGCTCGGGGCGGGAGAACGCCGCGCCGATGGCGCAGGTGTTCCGGCTAGAGCAGTATCGGATCAGATGGAATCGCTCTTGCGATTCCATCCCGATAAAACTGCTCGACATTCTAAGCTGGAGCGAATTCGCCAAAGGCGAAAGCGCTCTAGCGCTTGAAGATCTTAATGCCTTGCTCGACGACAACCCGGCACTGGGGGCTGAGCTGGGATCGGTTGTTCTGCATGCAGCGTGCGGTCTGGCCTTCGTCCATCAGATAGGCCAGGCACAGCCGCATGGCATCACCGGTACAGAGCTGCACGGCCTTGTCTCGGAACGTGGGGCTGAAATCGTGCGGACCTGCACTGCAGGGGGAAGTCAGAGCAAGCGTCGCGGCGACGCCGAGATAGCCGGGCCTACGCATATCGTGTGTCCTTCGCGATCGGCGGGTCGCTGCAACGCGTTCATGATCTAACAGGTATAGAACTGTTGCAGCCGGTTCATGCGGTTGGCGTTCGCCCTCGTAGCGGAGCCTCATCGTTTCGTGGATGCAACATTTTGGCGCCCCTGCCGCAACTGACGCAGAGCTATCCCTCTCACGCCCTCGACTCGAATGTCATCTCGATCTGGCACCTATCGTGTGAAATAGGTAAAATAGTTGCCAAAACCACCTTCCTTATCCAACTTCAACCGGCAAGGACTGGTAAACTCGAAGGCGTTGGAGTTGTAACAGTAGGAGTTTTCTGCGCAATACGACATCCTCCCCGTTTTTCGATTGACCTTGATTTGGGTGACGGGACCGAAATCACCGTTGGATTTGGACTTGATCTGCTCCGGGGCTTCCTCGGCAGGCACATCGGCGAGGATGCGCGTCATACAGTGAGGTGCCGCTTGCGATGCGGCCGGAGTCGACGCCGCAATGTAAGCGACCATTCCGATCGCGATGCGAAGCTTCGCGCCGGTGTCGAGACGGATCACCGGTTCGGGCATCGCCCGCGTCTGCTCTTCGATCATCATGGCTTCAGTCCCTACCTCGTCCTGTCGCGCGGCTGGATAGCCCATAGCCGGTTAACGATGGATCGGCAGTTTGTTCCTACGACGCTCCTACCTGGACAGAAAACCGACGTCTCGCGACAAGCAGAAAACGCGCCAAGCCGCTGGACGCTCTGGGCCGCGCGGCGGGTGGCGGTGACGAACCGGCTCGTCCTGCTCGAACATCGTCGACCAACGGCCCCAAACCGTCAGGGGTGAAGCGAGGCGCCCTTGGTGGACTTGTCGATGTCCTTCTTCGGGCCGCGAAGCGCCAGTCCGACGAGGTCCGGCGCTTCGGCCGGCTCGGCCCGGAACACGGCGCGATTGGCCTCGTCGTGCCCGGTCGTGAACATCGCCGCCACATAGACGGCGCGTGTGAGGCCACGCTCGACAGCCATCCGGGAGGCGCGTCGCAAGGTCTCGGCCGTGGCGGAGAAGATCAGGATGGGCTGGCCGAGCAGCCTGGCATACTGGCGTCCCGCCGCATCCTCGTAGGGTGCCCCCATGGCGTCCGGCGCCGCTCCCGCTATGCCGGTGGCGAGGAACGCCGTGACATTCAGCTTCTGCCACATCGCGAGATCCTCCCTGACAAGGATCGCTACCTTCGTATCGAAGATCATCTACGCCATCCGTTTCGACTTCGGCCGCCGCCGTGCTCGTGGTCCGGCTCAGACAGATGATCATCCGTTCGAGTCAGCCGGCCCACCGGCTTAGAAGCGATGCACCCGGTCGGCGCATTAGCGGATCGCGCTCCTCCCGTCTGGAACGCCCGTGCACCTGGCTCGATAAGCGGCCGGCGAAAGACCGTAGGCGCGACGAAACCAGCGGCCGAGGTGGCTCTGGTCGGCGAAGCCGCACGTGGCGGCCACCGTGGCCGGGGGTTCTCCTCCGGCCAGGAGCCGGCGCGCCTGCGTGAGCCTGATCTGTACCAGGTAGGCGTGCGGCGACACCCCGTAGGCCGATCGAAACGCGCGGGCGAGTTGAAACCGGTCCGCCGCGCCCACGGCCTTCGCCAGCGCATCGGCCCCGATCCAAAGAGCGAGGCCGTCGTGCAGATGATCCCGGGCGCGGCGCGCCAGTCGGGCGTCTGCCTGTGCGGTCGTGCTCGGCAAGCGACGGTCGAGATGTGGGCCGAGCCGGTGCAGCACGGCATCCAGCGCCGCATCGCGAGCGAGCGGCTCGGGCGGGCGATGCAGAACGTCGCAGGCGGTCCGGATGGCGGCGCCGAGCGCATCGTCCTCCAAAAGCGTTGAATCGAAGCCGGGGTCGCCGGCCGACGGCCTTGGGAGCTCCGTCCTGAGCCAGGGTTGCGGCAGATAGAGCATGCGATAGGCGAAACCATCCGCCGTGCCGGCCTGTCCGTCGTGCATCTCGCCCGGTTCGATCAGGATGACGCGTCCGGGCGGACTCTGCCGGCGCCGGCCACGGCAGTAGAAGTCCTGCAATCCGCGATCGGTGACGCCGACGAGCCATTCGTCGTGACGATGCAGGTCATAGGCATGGCCCGAGAACCGTGCGTGGATGGCCTCCACTCCGCTTGGGGCGTCGCGGGCCAGACGGATGCGGTCCGGCGGGGAGCCCGCACCGTGCCGGCTCACCCGACGACGCCGCCCAACTCGTCCTCCACATGCGCCCGAACGATCGCGTCGAAGCTCGTCTCGGCCCGGAACCCGAGGGCTTCGGCGCGATGCGTGTCGAAATCCTGGGCCCACCCGTCGACGATCCGGATGATCGCTGGATCCGGCTCGTGCCGTATCAGCTTCACGGCCTTGTCGCCGCCGACGCGACGCAGGGCTTCGATCTCTTCCTTCACGGTTGCCGAGAGGCCCGGCAGGCTGATGTTGCGGCGCCCGCCGAGAGGCGCCGTGTCGATCGTGGCCGCGTGGATCAGGAAGCCGACCGCGGCCCGGGGGCTCGCGAACCAGTGGCGGACGTCTTCGGAGACGGGCAGCACCGCCTCGTGTCCCGCCAAGGGTTCGCGCAGGATGCCGGAAAAGAAGCCCGAAGCCGCCTTGTTGGGCTTGCCGGGTCGGACGCAGATCGTCGGCAGCCGGATCCCGATCCCGTCAAAGAAGCCCCGCCGGCTGTAGTCCGACAGCAGAAGCTCGCCGATGGCCTTCTGCGTGCCGTAGCTCGTCAGCGGCGTCGAGAAGAACTCGTCGTGGATCCGTGCCGGGAAGGGTGCGCCGAAGACCGCGATGGACGAGGTGAAGACGACCCGAGGACGATAGGGGGACTTCAGTCCCTCCTGGCGGATGGCCTCGAAGAGGTAACGCGTGCCGTCGAGATTGATGCGGTAGCCCTTGTCGAAATCGGCCTCGGCTTCGCCCGACACGATGGCGGCGAGGTGATAGATGAGATCGGGCCGATGAGCGGCGAGCGTCTCGGCTGCACCCGGTGCCGAAAGGTCGGCCGTGATGGTCTTGACCTGGCCGGAGAAGCCCGTGGGCGCCGCGGGCTCGACGACGTCGACCAGCGTCAGGGCATCGATGGCACGATCCGCGACATGGCCGTCAGCGACGAGCCGCTGCGTGAGTTTTCGGCCGACCATGCCGGCGGCCCCGATCACCAGGATGTGCATGGGATGAACCCCCCTCGTTTCTTTGCTTCGCCGTTCCCGGCGACGTCAGCTCCGGATTAAGCCCGAAGATCGTCGCGGTCGAGCGGTTCCCTTCCAGTTCGCTCGTGCAGCCGTTGCGGCTCCGCCACCTGCGACCGCCGAAAAGCCGCGCGTCGATCTAGGCCATCGCGCTGTCGGCGGATTCGCGTAGGCTTTTCGCGTTGGCTGACCTCGGACCCCTCAATGTCATCTGCTTTCCCCCTCCACGCTGAAGCAGCCGCGTCTGGCGTGAGGCCGACGGTGTTCCTGCTGCATTTCCTCGGCGGAAGCGCCCGCGAATGGAGCGAGGTGACGGCTCTGCTCGGAGAGCAGTTCCGCTGCGTGGCCATCGACCTGCCGGGGTTCGGCGACGCGGCCGACAGACCCGGCTACAGCGTCGCTGCTATGGCGGATGCCGTCTCCGAAGCCATTCGGGCCGATCATCCGCCACGATGGCTCCTGGTCGGCCACAGCATGGGTGCGAAGGTCGCGACCGTGGTGGCGCGCCGGGCGGAGGACGGCGCCGAAGGGCTGGCAGGCCTGTCGCGTCTCGTTCTCCTGGCCGGTTCACCCCCGACCCCCGAACCGATGGACGAGGCACGGCGCAAGACGATGATGTCCTGGTTCTCGGGCGATGACGCTACGTCGCGCACCGAAGCCCAATCCTTCCTCGATGCGAGTGTCGGACAGGCTTTGCCGGCAGCCTCGAACGGGCAGGCGGTCGACGATGTCTTGCGGACACGGCGCGCGGCATGGCTCGCGTGGCTCGAGAGCGGCAGTCGCGAAGATTGGACCGATCGCATCGGTGTATTGCGGACCCCGGCCTTGATCGTGTCCGGCGAGAAGGACGCCGATCTCGGGCCCGAGGCGCAGAGCAGTTTGATGGCCCGCCACTTCGCGTCGCCGCGCCTCGCTTCACTCCCCGGCGCCGGCCATCTCCTGCCGATGGAGCGTCCGGCCGAGGTGGCGCGGCTCATCGCCGATCACGCGGGAGGTATCGATCCGGGCGACCCCGCGGGTCCGGGCCTCGATCCCGCATACCGGGCGCTGATCGAGTCCGACCGCGTGAGCGCCAGGACGCGCGACATCCTCCTCGATCGCAGCCGGCCCGATGATCGGTCAGTCGCGCCCGCGACCCTGACGCCCGAGGCCTTTGCGGTGTTGCGCGCGGTCATCGACCGCGTCCTGCCCCAGAGGCCCGCGACGCGCATCGCCATCGAGGCCCGCATCGACGCGGCGCTGGCGGCCGGCGAAGGCGACGGGTGGCGCTTCGCCCTCTTGCCTCCCGATGCCGAGGCCTATCGCATCGCTCTTCGAACCCTGCAGGAGGCGGCGCGGGCCGCGCATGGCTCCGACTACGAGGCTCTCAACACTCGGCATCAGGACGAACTGCTGGAGCGGGGAGCCGCGGGGCAGCTCGACGTCGCGGGGGCAAGTCCAGGTCAGCCCCTGTTCTCGGCCCAGCAGATGAAGCTCTGGTTCGAGGATCTGCGCGGCGATGCGGTGAGGATCTATGTGTCTCATCCGGCGACGCTCGCCCGCATGGGCTATAGCGGCATCGCCAACGGGGGCGACGGCGAGCGCAAGCAGGGCTTCGTCCTTTTGGGGGCGGGGGAGCGCGAGCCCTGGGAGCCCAAAGCCAAAGGCCGGGTTGCACCATGAACCTCTCCCGTATGAAACGCTACGGCACCGACGAGGTGGTCGATGCCGTCGTGGTGGGCACCGGCGCGGGCGGCGCGCCGCTTCTGGCCCGGCTCGCCGAAGCGGGCCTCAAGGTCGTAGCGTTGGAGGCCGGGCGAAACTGGGAACCGGGCGAGCACACGCCGGACGAGGTCGCAGCCTCCGAGCTCTATTGGCTCGGGGAGAGGCTGAGCGCCGGCGACACCCCGCAAGCCTTCGGGGCCAACAACAGCGGTGTCGGTGTCGGCGGCTCCACCTTGCATTGGGGCGCCTTCGTGCCGCGCGCCGACCCGCGCGACCTGCGCCTGAAGGCCGAACAAGCCGTCGGCGCGGATTGGCCGGTCACCGTCGATGAACTGCGCCCTTACTACGAACGCGTCGAAGGCTTCATCGGCGTTTCCGGGCCGCTATCCTACCCGTGGGATGCGGGTCGGCGCTATCCGTTGCCGCCGGTGCCCCGCAACGCTCCTGCCGACGCGATGAGCGCCGCCTGCGCTAAGCTTGGGATCCGAGCCTGTGACGCACCCGCCGCCGTCGTGTCGCACGACGTCGCGCCATCCGATACCCCTGTCAGGCAGGCTTGCGTCGCTTGCGGCGCGTGTCACCAGGGTTGCCGCAACGGCGCCAAGACCAGCATGGACGTGACCTACCTGCCCCGGGCCGTGGTGGCCGGTGCCGAGATCCGCCCTTCCTGCTTCGTCCATGAGATGGAGCGCGACAGGAGCGGCCGCATCACGGCGGTTGTCTATCGCGAGGGCGGTGTCGATCGGCGGCAGCGCTGCGGTGCCGTGTTCCTCTGCGCGGGTGCCGTCGAGACGCCGCGCCTTCTTCTTCATCTCGACGTTGCCAACTCGAGCGGGCAGGTGGGCCGGAACTACATGGCGCATGTCGCGACCCAGGTCTGGGGGAGCTTCGCGCAGGAGATGCGTTGCAACAAAGGCTATCCCTCCTCGCTGATCACGGAAGACATGATGCGGCCGGACGGGGTGGACTTCGCCGGCGGTTACCTCGTGCAGAGCCTCGGCGTCCTTCCCGTGACCTGGGCCGGCCAGCTGGCGCGAGCCAGGGGGCTCTGGGGGCAACGGCTCATCGATGCCATCGACGGCTACAACCATGTCGCGGGCATCGGCATCAACGGCGAGTGCCTGCCGCAGGCCGGCAACCGGCTCGAGCTCTCGGACGAGACCGACGAGATGGGGCTGCGAAAGCCGCGGATCACGTTCAGCTACGGAGAGAACGAGCGCGCGATCAGCCGGCATGCGGTCGGGTTCATGACGTCCGTGTGGGAGGCCGCCGGGGCGACCGATATCTGGTCGGTCGAGCGGGCCGCCCACACCATCGGCACCTGTCGCATGGGGACCAATCCCGAGACGGCCGTGGTGGACCCGTGGGGCAAGAGCTTCGATGTGCCCAATCTCTGGATCTGCGATAATTCTGTTTTCCCGAGTTCGCTCGCCGCCAATCCGGCCCTGACCATCATGGCGCTGAGCCTGCGGACCGCGGAGGCTTTTCTGCGGCACAGGACCCAGTAGAGTCCCTTGCCGCGCTTCGCCGCCAATCTTTCGATGGCCGGGAACGCGCCTTCGGGCATCACGTCGCATGAGGCGGCCTCCGAGGATGCCTTGCGGTTCGCTTGCGGCAGGGCCGCGAACGACGACGTGGCCAACGTGATCGAGCCGATCAATCGGCGCGACATGCCGGAATATTCCTGAACGCGGTCACCTGCAGATCCTGCACGGTGACGTCGTCCGCGGGCTCGTGGCGATGGCCGACATCACCGGCCATGTGCAGGTGGCCTCGGTGCCGGAGCGGCACGAGCCTTTCACGCGAGAGCTCGACGACGGGAGAGTGTCGGAGGCCGTCGACCGGATCGGATACCGCGGTTTCGTCGGTTGCGAAGACCGGCCCGCGGCTGCGACGAACGCCGGGCTAGGCAGGTCGCGCCGTTCCGGCGCTGAGCGCCCCGGAGACAGCGGTATAGCCGGTTTGAACGAGAAAATCGCGCTCGACCCATATTTAAAGAGCATTTTTGCTGGCAAGCATGGCATCATCGCCCTGTCTCGCCTGTCGGAGAAACGGAATGGTTGGTGGGGTCGACGATGCCGGTGACCGGTACCGGGCGCCAGCCCTCGACAAGGGTTTGGACATCCTCGAACTGCTGGCCACGACCGACGAGGGATTGTCACAAGCCGAGATCGCCAAGGCTCTCGAACGCTCTCCGAACGAGATCTATCGCATGCTCGACCGCCTGGTCCGTCGCCATTACGTGGTCCGCACGTCGGGAGACCGTTACGAGCTGACGCTCAAGCTCTTCGCCTTGGCACATCAGCACGCGCCCGTGCGCCGCCTGGTGGCCCAGGCGATGCCGGAACTCCGGGCCTTCGCGCGCGATGCCGGCCAGTCCTGCCATCTGTCCATCTACGATCGCGGCAACGTCGTCGTGGTGGGCCAAGTGGATGCGCCGAGCTACTGGGGGCTCTCGATCCGGGTCGGCTCCCGTATCAGCCTGTTCAACACGGGGTCCGGCCACGTGCTTCTGGCCTTCGCGTCCGAGCACGAGCGCGCCATGATGATCGAGGAACACGAACTGATGCCGAACGAGGTTCGTCCCGATGATCTCGATGCGCGGCTGGCCGCCATCCGCGAGCGGGGTTACGAAACCATGGAGAGCGAGCAGGCTCTCGCGGTACACAACCTGTCGGCGCCGGTCTTCGGTCCGAATCAGAGCGTCGTAGCGGCCCTGTCGTGCCCCTACATAACCCGGAACGGTCCCGAGGCGACGCCGGATATTACGGCGAGCATCGCGATGATCTGCGCATCGGCCCGCCGTATTTCTCCGGCCGCCGGTGGCCGGATCTGAACCGATACGGTCAGCCGAGCTCCCGAGGGAGCCGAACTTCGGAGGATCGCCTATGCGCATCGTCGACAGCCACCTTCATCTCGTGGATCGCGGCCAGCTCCGTTATCCCTGGCTCGACGATGTGCCGGGGCTCGCGCGCGACTGGTCGCTCGACGATTACCTCGCCGAAGCGCGGGCCGCGGGGATCGAAGGGGCCGTGCATGTCGAGGTCGACGTTGCCGATCAGGACAGGGAGCGCGAAACCGCCTGGATCGGTGCCAGTCCCGACCTCGTGATCGGAGCCGTGGCGTCCTGCCGGCCGGAGGAGCAGGGGTTCGCGGCCTATCTCGAACGTGTCGCGGCGTCGCCCAAACTGCGGGGTTTGCGCCGGATCCTGCATACCATGCCCGACGAACTCGGGCATGGTACCCTGTTCGCCGAAAATCTCAGGTTGCTGCCGCGCTACGCCCTGACGTTCGACCTCTGCGTTCTGGCGCGTCAGCTGCGGATCGCCCTCCATCTGGCCCGATCCTGCCCCGACGTACAGTTCATCCTGGATCATTGCGGCGTGCCGGACGTGCGTGGCCGGGCACTCGACCCTTGGCGCGCCGACCTCGCGGCCGTGGCTCGCCTGCCCAACGTGGCCTGCAAGATCTCGGGGCTGGTCGCCTACGCCGATCCGGACGGCTGGTCGGTCGAGGATCTCCGGCCTTTCGTCGAACATGCGATCGCGGTCTTCGACTGGGACCGCGTGCTCTGGGGCAGCGATTGGCCGGTGTGCAGGTTGACGGCAGATCTCGGACGCTGGGTCGCGGCGACGAATGACCTTCTGGTCGGGACCAGCGGGGACGAGAAGGCACGGCTCCTCGCCCGCAATGCCGAGCGATTGTATCGTCTGACCTGAACGCCGCGTGGGCAGCGCAACCACGCCGCGTGGGCAGCGCAACCACGCCGCGTGGGCAGCGGGTCAAGCGCCCGTGAGACACCGGTGTTCGGGGATCGCATAGACGCGGTCGCGGCCGAGCGCGTGAGCGATGCGGCGGCCCGCCGTCAAGAGACCGGCAAAGGCCGGGTGGCGGAAGTTGAGGCCGCCCGCATAGGCGCCGAAGGCCGGCATGATGCAGCGGGTGCCGTCGGACACGAAGCAGCGGCGGCGGACCGCACCGCTCGTGCCCATGACGATCGCCACCGGATGCAGATGGCCCGCGATCTCGCCCGGGACGGCGCCGGGCGCCGGTTCGTGGCGAAGGGTCAGCGCACCGAGCTTCCATTCGGCCGCCGTGGTGCCGCCGAGACCGTCCGGGGGCGCCGGGTCGTGGTTGCCGGCGAGCCAGATCCAGTCTCGGCCGGCCTGCAGGCGGGCCAGCGCGTCGCGGTCCGGGACGCCGAGGCGCTTCGCGCCATGCGGATCATGGAAACTGTCGCCGAGCGCGATCACCACGCGCGGCCGGGTGCGCGCCACCACGGCCGTGAGCTTGGCCAGGGTCGCGGCCGTGTCATAGGGCGGCAGCATCATGCCGCGGCGGGCGAAGGACGAGCCCTTTTCGAGATGCAGGTCGGCCACGAGGAGGATCCGGTCACCCTCGTGGAACAAAGCACCGAAGACGTCGGCCAACAGGTCGACGCCCGCAACCCGCACATGCGTGTGCATCCGATCAACCTCGCTTGGGCGAGCGTCGCAAGCCGGAGCCTCTTGGGCTCGGGCGTCCCCTGGTCTGGCCTCGACCGGGGTCTTCCGTTTTGCCGCCATCATCGTCCGCGAATGCTTCCTCGATCAGGACGTCCGCGGCTTCGGCCAGGATCACATCCTCGGCTTCGCCGTAGACGGGCTCGCGCCCGATCTCCAGCATGATCGGGACGGCGAGCGGTGAGATCTTCCGCAAGGGCTTATGCAGGATCCGACCCTTGATTCGCGACAGTAACTCACCGAGTCGCTTGAGATCGAGGAGTCCGGTTGCCGCATCGTCGCGGGCGGCCCGGAGCAGGATGTGGTCGGGCTCGTGGCGGCGCAGGACGTCGTAGACGAGGTTGGTCGAGACCGTCATCTGCCGGCCCGTCTTCTCCTTGCCCGGATACCGTCGTTCGATCAGCCCGGCGATGGTGGCGCAGATCCGGAAGGTGCGCTTCATCATCGAGGATTCGTCCAACCATTCCTCGAGGTCGTCGCCCAGCATGTCCTCGTCGAAGAGCGCGTCGAGGCTCGCGAGGCCGCGTACGACACGCGCCCCGACGTCATGCGCCGACCAGACCGCGATGGCGTAGTCGTTGGCCACGAAGCCGAGCGGCCGGAGTCTCGCCCGCTCCATGCGGCGGGTCAGCAGCATGCCGAGCGTCTGGTGCGCCAGGCGGCCCTCGAACGGATAGGCGATGAGGTAGTTGCGGCCGCCGCGCGGGAAAGTTTCGACCAGCATGGCATCGCGGGGCGGAAGGGCCGATTTCAGGCGCTGCAGCCCGAGCCAGTCCTCGACCTGGCCGGGCAGATTGTAGTCTTCGGGCCGAGACGTCATGGCTCGCACCTGCTCGGCCAGATAGGTCGAGAGCGGGAATTTGGAGCCCGCGTAGGAGGGGATCTTCGGCGTGTCGCTCGACACGCGGGCACAGAGCGCCTCGTCGTCGACGATCGCCTGAAGAGCAAGAATCTCGCCGCCGAACAGGAAGGTGTCGCCGGGACTCAGGGTTTCGAGAAACCCGTCCTCGACCTGGCCCAGCACCCGGCCGCCGCGGCCGACCGGCCCGGAGACGGCGGTCCCCGATGAGCCCGCAGCAGTCCTGCCGCGGACGAGCCGCACCTTCAGCATCGCGGCCTGCACGATGGTGCCGACGTTCATGCGATATTGCTGGGCGATGCGGCCGTTGGAGATCCGCCATCGCCCATCCTTGGCTTGGCGGATCTTGGCGAAGCGTTCATAGGCCCGAAGCGCGTAGCCGCCTTGTGCCACGAAGGCGACGGCGGCGTCGAAATCGGCACGGGTCAGGGCCGTGAACGGGGCCGCATCCGTGACCTCGTCGAAGAGCGCATCGGCCGCGAAAGGCTCGGCGCAGGCCATGCCGAGGATGTGCTGGGCCAGCACGTCGAGGGCGCCGGTGCGCGGCACGGGGGTGTCCTGGGCACCCGCCGCCGCCGCCGTGATGGCGGCCCGGCATTCGAGCACCTCGAACCGATTGGCCGGGACCAGGATGGCGCGCGACGGCTCGTCGAGACGGTGGTTGGCGCGGCCGATCCGCTGGATCAGGCGGCTGGCCCCTTTCGGCGCCCCCACGTTGATCACGAGGTCGACGTCTCCCCAGTCGATCCCGAGGTCGAGGGTCGCGGTCGCCACCACGGCTTTGAGCCGGCCTTCCGCCATGGCGGCCTCCACCTTGCGGCGCTGCCCGACATCGAGCGACCCGTGGTGCAGCGCGATCGGCAGGTTGTCGCCGTTGATGCGCCAAAGGTCCCAGAACAGCTGCTCGGCCTGGAAACGCGTATTGACGAAGATCAGCGCCAGCTTCACGTGCCGCAGCAGGTCGTAGATTTCGGTCAGGGCATGGCGGGCGCTGTGCCCGGCCCAGGGCAGGCGCTCCCGCGAATCGAGCATGGTGACATGGGCGGCAGCGCCTTCCGGCGCCACGACGAGTGCTGCCGGCGGGTCGGCCCGGCCGTGCAGATAGGCCACGAGTTCGGCGGGCTCGCGCACGGTTGCCGAGAGGCCGACCGTCTGAACCCCGGGTGCCAGGCGCCGCAGTCTCGCCAGATCGAGCGCCAGGAGATCTCCCCGCTTCGACACCACGAGGGCGTGCAACTCGTCGAGGACGATGCGCTTGAGGCCGCCGAACAAGGTCTTGGCATCGGGGCTGGCGAGCAGGAGCGCGATCTGCTCGGGCGTCGTCATCAGGATGTCGGGTGGATCCCGGCGCTGGCGCTGGCGCTTCGTCGCCGACGTATCTCCCGTGCGGGTCTCGATGCGGATGGCGAGGCCCATCTCGGCTACGGGGTGGTCGAGATTGCGCGCCACGTCGACCGACAAGGCCTTCAACGGCGAGATGTACAGCGTATGAAGGCGGCCGCCGGGCTTCGGAGCGCCCGCGAGCTCGACAAGGCTCGGGAGGAAACCGGCCAATGTCTTGCCGGCGCCCGTCGGCGCGATCAACAACGCTGATCGTCCAGCGGACGCATGCGCCAGAAGAGCGAGCTGGTGGGGTCGCGGCGCCCAGCCGCGGCTCCCGAACCAAACGAGAAACGGCTCGGGCAGGAGACCCTGCGGCTGAGGTTCGAATGAGGCGGTGTCGAGCACCTCCTGGATCTAAGGCTTCCGGGCCACGGCGACGAGTCCCGCGACCGGGATGGACTTCTCGCTTCGGGCCGAGGCGGCTTCGAGGAGCACGAGGTCGAAGCCCTCGCACGACAGCGTCGCCTCGACATAGTCCCGCGAGTGGCGGAAGCGCAGGTCGCGGGCGAGGGCGAATGGTTCGGGATGGACCGCGTCATCGGGGAAGGTCTGCGCCGTGAAGGCCAGGAGCCCACCCGATCGCAGCTGCCGGTGGATCCCGGCGAAGACGGGCGCGAGATCACCGACATAGACCAGCACGTCGGCAGCCGTTGCGAGATCGTAAGCACCCCCGCAACCGGCAGCGAGCGCGGCATCCAGCGACGACACGCTGAGATCCGCGTAGAGCTGGCTTTCCCTGGCGTGCTCGACCATGGCGGGAGAGAGGTCGACGCCGTCGATTCGCCGGGTGCGGTCCGAGAGCGCCCGCGCCATCAAACCTGTGCCGCAACCCAGATCGAGCGCGCGGGCGTAGCTCCGCCCAGGGGCGACCCGGTCCAGGGCTGCGATCAGCAACGCCGGTCCACGATAGTCGAGATCGCCGACGAGATGCCGTTCGAAGCGGGGCGCGTATTGGTCGAAGAGCGCCCGCACGTAAGCAGCGGCCATGGCGTTCGGCGTGAACCCCGACAGGCGCGAGAGATGGAGTTCGGCCCCGAGAGAACCGCCGGGATCGAGCGCTGCGACGCGCGCCCAGGCCGCGACCGTTGCCGCCGGCCGGTCACCACAGCCTTCCCTTGCTTCCGCCAGCGCCGCCCAACCCGGCGCCCAATCGGGAACGCGCTCGATCACCTGTTCGAGGAGGTCTGCAGCGGCGACGGCGTCTCCTTCGGCCGCGAGAGCTCTGGCCCAAGCGAAGCGGCGGTCGGCGAGGAGGTCGTTCGATGGGGAACTCACGGGGTGCTCCTCAAAAGATGCACAGCGGGGACCGCGGTGTCGAGGCCGAGGATCAAACCTTGGGACGCACGGCCGGAACCTCGCCCGCAGGCGCGGCTTAACGCGATGTAAGGTAGAAGCCTTCATCTTGCGCGCACAGGTCGCCCGCAACCTTGGACGTATCGAGATGACGACGACGACTCGCCACCTGGTCGACAGGGCCCGCATCGCCACGATCGTCGCCACGATTTGCCCGATAACGGCCTACGCGGCCGACTTGCCGTTCGAACGCGGCGGTTCCCCGGCGAACGTACAGCGCTACGCGGCAAGCCGCCCCTACATGGCGATGCAGTGGCCGATCACCCCGCAGCCGCATCGCTTCGACATCTACGGCAACCCGCTAGGCGGCTTCTTCGTCACCGTCCCTGACCCGCTGGTGGTCAACAACGGTTGCGCCAAGGCGATCGAACCGACCTACGACGTCGACGGCAATCTCGCCGGATATGCACCGCTCGTTGCCTGCCGCTAGCACAGACTTGCGTCGGCGCACTGTTTGGGTGTCGGCGATCAGGGGTTCTTTACCGCGACACCACTGTTAGCAGATTGACGGTGGCCGTGGAGTCCCGCGTATGTCATCCTGCAGTGGGACTGCGGCATGTCCGTGTGTGCCCGGCGTAACCATTGCATTGTCGGGGCAGACGCATAACTTCAGTTAACGTCACAAAGACGTGGCGATGGCGCGAAGTGCTGCAACTAATGCATTCGGCTGAAGTTGTCTAGTCATAGGGTGGACAGCATGAATCTGGCGACACGGGCATTGATCGGTGCGGGTGCGACGGTTTTGGCGTTGCTTTTGGTCGCGAGCAATGGGGTTGCGCCTTTGACGTTCGCGATACTGACGATGGTCGCAGGTGTAGCGGCCGTGGCACAGTGGTCGCGATATCATCGAGACCAGCGCCGCGTTTACAGGCCGGTTTACGTTAAGTCCGCTACGGTTCATCGGCGGGTCAGGTATGACGATCGATAACCGCGTTGCCGGGAACCCGGCGTAGATGTCTTCGAGGATGATGGCGATGACGACCACGACTTCAGCTGCTCACATGCGCCGCTTGGGCCTCGTGATACTGGGCTGCTTTGTCGGTGCCCCGCTGCTCGCCGCTCCTATTGCGGCCAATGGCGACGTCTTGTTGCGTCCTTTGACCATCAACAAGGGTCTTCACATCGTCCAAGCCTTCGGGCACGACGACGAGGATTGTGTCTACGAGCTGCGCCGGGTCCCGCGTCCGGGCGGCGAGTTGCATACCGCCAAAAAGCTGGTCTGCAACGACTAGGATCTTTAAGACGGTCTGACGTTTTCGATGTCGGCCAGCCTCGTTTTATCTTTAACGCCGCTTGGGCTTTATTGCCCGGGTGGCGATTTCTATATTGACCCGATGCGGCCAGTACCGCGGGCCTTGATCACGCACGGACATTCCGATCACGCCCGTTCCGGCCACGGCGCCGTCATGGCGACCGCCCATACGCTCGACATCATGGCGGTGCGCTACGGAGACGATTTCGCGGGTCAGCGCCAGGCGGCGTCGTTCGGCAGTTGGACGACGATCGGCGACGTCCGGGTGAAGTTTCACCCCGCGGGTCATGTTCTGGGCTCGGCACAGATCGAGATCGAATCGGGTGGTTTCACGCTCGTTCTTTCCGGCGACTACAAACGTGCGTGGGACCCGACCTGTGTGCCCTTCGAGCCGGTCCGCTGCCACGCCTTCATCACGGAGGCGACATTCGGCCTGCCGGTCTTCAGGCACCCGGATGCGGCGGATGAAATCGGCAAGCTGCTGGCCTCGCTGCAGCTGTTCCCCGAGCGGACCCACATCCTCGGCGCTTATGCGCTCGGCAAGGCGCAGCGCCTGATGGCTTTGCTGCGGGCCGCAGGTTACGAGCGGCCCATCTACATTCACGGCGCTCTGGAAAAGCTGACCACCTATTACGGCCAGCAGGGGGTCGCGCTCGGCGACACGCCGAAGGTGATCGCGACCGAACGCCCGAAGCTCGGCGGCGAGATCGTGATCTGCCCGCCCGGCGCCATCAAGGACCTTTGGGCGAGGAAATTCCCGGATCCGGTCACGGCCGCGGCCTCGGGGTGGATGCGGGTCCGGGCCCGAGCCCGGCAGAAAGGGGTGGAACTGCCGCTGATCGTGTCGGACCACGCCGATTGGGAGGCACTCTGCACGACGGTCGTCGAGACCGGGTGCGAGGAACTCTGGGTGACGCATGGCGAAGCCGAGGCCCTCGTCCACTGGGCCGGTCGGCAGGGCATTGCGGCGCAGCCTCTGCACCTCATCGGCTACGGCGAGGAGACCGAGGACGAGGTGCCGGAAGCCGCATGAAGGACTTCGCGCAGTTGCTCGACCGGCTCGCCTTCGAACCGGGTCGAAACGGCAAGATCCGGCTCATGGCGGCCTATTTCACCGCCACGCCGGACCCGGAGCGGGGCTACGCCCTCGCGGCCTTGACCGATGCGCTGACCTTCACGGACGCCAAGCCTGCGATGATCCATGCGCTCGCGGCGGAGCGGACCGATCCCGTGCTGTTCCAGATGTCCTACCATTACGTCGGCGACCTTTCCGAGACGGTGGCGCTGATGTGGCCTTCCGTGCCGGACTCTGCCGAGGCGCCGCAACTTTCGGTGGTGATCGAAACCTTGGCCACTACGGGCAAGATGGCGTTGCCCCGCGTCATCGCGGGTTGGCTCGATGGGCTCGACGAGATCGGACGCTGGGCGTTGCTGAAGCTGATCACGGGGTCGCTGCGGATCGGCGTTTCGGCTCGCCTGGCCAAGACTGCCGTGGCGGCGCTGGGACCTCACGCGCCCGATGACATCGAGGAGGTCTGGCACGGCTTGAAGCCGCCCTATGGTTCCCTCTTCGCCTATGCGACCGGCGAAGGACCAAAGCCGGACACGGTGGATCCGACCCCGTTCCGCACTCCCATGCTGGCCCATGCCATCGACGAGGCTAAGGATTTCGCCGCCTTGACGCCCGGAAACTTCTCGGCCGAGTGGAAATGGGACGGTATCCGGGTCCAGGCCGTGACGGGGCGCGAGCGCGACGGACGGCCGGCGCAGAAGCTCTACTCGCGCAGTGGCGACGACATCTCCGGCAGTTTTCCGGACCTGCTGGACAGCCTCTCGAATGAACGATGGGGAACTGCGGCGCTCGACGGCGAACTGCTGGTCGTGATCGACGGCCGGGTACAGCCCTTCGCGAGCCTGCAGCAGCGCCTGAACCGCAAGAGTGTCTCAGGTAAGACGATCGCGCAGTACCCGATCCACATGCGGGCCTACGATATTCTCGTGGCCGACGGGGAAGACCTCCGAGGCTTCCCGTTCGGAGAACGCCGACAGCGGCTCGAGGCCTTCGTGGCGCGGCTCGACGATCCGCGCATCGACCTGTCGCCGATCGTCCCTTTCGGCGACTGGAACGCCTTGGCCGACATCCGGCTCGATCCCGCGGCTTTCCATGCGGGCCAGGACGCCGACGCCATCGAGGGGCTGATGCTGAAGCACCGCGACAGCCTCTACGTGCCGGGCCGGCCCAAGGGGCTTTGGTACAAGTGGAAACGCCAGCCGTTCAACATCGATGCCGTGATGATGTATGCGCAGCGCGGCCACGGCAAACGGGCGTCCTTTTATTCGGACTACACGTTCGGCGTCTGGAAGGACGGACCGGACGGCGAGGTGCTGGTGCCGGTCGGCAAGGCCTATTCGGGCTTCACGGACCAGGAACTCGTCAAGCTCGACCGCTTCGTTCGCAACAATACCGTGAACCGTTTCGGTCCCGTGCGCGAAGTCAAGCACGGCCGGGACGAGGGGCTCGTGCTCGAAATCCTCTTCGAGGGCCTCAATCGGTCGACGCGGCACAAGTCCGGGGTCGCCATGCGGTTTCCCCGAATCGCCCGCATCCGCTGGGACAAACCGACCGCCGAGGCCGATCGCTTCGAGGCTTTGGAGAAACTTCTGGTCCTGGACCGCGCGTAGCCGACGCTTGTCGATGCGGCAGGGCTAACTTGACCTGCAAACGGGTCCGGAGCGAACATATCATTGCAAAGACGAGGAAAAACCTCAATGTACTATTGATCGTTGCCTGGCCGAACCGCTGTCACGAGCTGACGCGGAGCTTGCGGTGGAGGTCGATCGTCGCGATGGGTCGTAAGCAGAGGCGTTCGGCAGCCAAGACGAGGGAACCCATGGGTGGATCGGTTGTGCGAACCGGAACCCTGTTCGAACAGGCACTCGCTCATCATCGCGCCGGCCGCCTGGTCGAGGCCGAACGGGGATACAGAGAGGCGCTCCTGTTCAATCCCCACAGTGCCGACACCCTGTCTAACCTCGGTCTGGCGTTGGAACAGCAGGGCCGTCGAGACGAGGCGATACCGCTCTTCCATGCGGCCCTGGCCTGGGATCCGAACCATGCCAACGCTTACATCAACCTTGGCCTGTCGCTTCATAGAATGAAGGATTGGTCCGGTGCGGAAACCGCCTATAGGCAGGCGATCGTCCTGCAGCCGAACAACTCCGTCCTCCATTCAGATTTGGGGTCCGTGCTCGGTGAACTCGGCCGCCTCGACGATTGCGAGATCGAGTTGCGGCACGCCGTCGCGCTCGAGCCGGGCTTCGCGATAGCCCTAGCCAACCTCGGCAAAGTGCTTTGGAGGCTGGGGCGGTTGGCGGAAGCCGAAACGGCCTACCGGCGGGCGATCGCCATCCAACCACCGACGAGCGACGTCCTATCGGATTTCGGTGTCTTCATTCTGGAGCAAAACAGATTCGAAGAGGCCATTGTCCTCTTGAACCGGGCGATCGAACTCGACCCCTCGAACGGCGTCGCCCATGTCAACCTGGGCAAGCTCTTCATGGACTTGAATAGGCTCGACGAGGCACGTCAGGCTTTCGAGAAAGGCGCTGCGACCAAGTCCGATTACGCCGAAGCGCATTTCTACGTCGGCTTGGCTCTCCTGACCCGGGGCGACTTCGCGAACGGCTGGCCCGAATACGAATGGCGATGGAAGACCAAAGACAACCTCAATCATTCATATCATGATTTGCCGTGTCCGGAGTGGCGCGGCGAGTCGCTCGCCGGCAGCACGATCCTCCTCCACGGCGAGCAAGGTCTAGGCGACAACATCCATTTCGCCCGCTTCGTCCCGAAGGTGGTAGAAAGCGGTGCAGAGGTCCTGCTGGCGGTGCCTCCGGCTCTGCACAGATTGCTCGGCTGCCTGAAGGGCGTGACGGTACTTCCGACGGACCGGCCGTCACCGGTCTTCGACGTGCGCGCTTCCTTGATGAGTCTGCCCCGCATCTTCGATACGAGGCTCGAGTCTATTCCCGGAGCGGTGCCGTACCTTACGGTCGACGGCAAGGACATCGCGCGTTGGACCGAGATGCTGGGTGGGCCGGGCCTGCGGATCGGCTTGGTGTGGTCAGGCAATCAGGCCCATTCGAATGACCACAATCGCTCTTTGCCGCTAGCCGCTCTGACACCGCTGTTCGATATTGTCGGCTGCCGCTGGTTTTCGTTGCAGAAGGAGCTGGCGGACCGAGACCAAGGCGTCTTTGCAGCGATGGGCCACAAACTGACGCCGCTAGTGCTCCGAGATTTTTACGATACCGGATGCGCTGTGTCGGCCCTCGATCTCGTGATCAGCGTCGATACGTCCGTCTGTCATCTCGCCGGAGCGCTCGGTCTCCCGACCTGGGTGCTGCTGCCATTCGCGCCGGATTGGCGCTGGCTGCTCGAGCGAGAGGATAGTCCTTGGTATCCGACCGCGCGCCTTTGGCGGCAGCCGAGACCCGGAGACTGGCCGAGCGTAATTGACAAGATCGGATCGGCTCTCCGGGCCATGGCTTTGGAATCAAAGCGAGTCGCACCCGCTTCGTAAGGACCCATGCGTTGAAGCCGATCGCTTCGACGCTCTCTGGCGCTGGACGTTCCCTGGCGGAGGCCTTGATCCGCAGGAGGTTCGAGACGCCCGGCTGCTAGAGTCTGATTCGCCCGTCGTTCATTCCCATTGCCGGGGCAAGGATCAACCGGGGTGGCGGAAGAGAGTGGGGGTCGAACCCACCAAGAACCGGCTTGCAGCCCTTTCCGGATTTGAAGTCCGGACGTCCCACCGGGGAGCGTTTCTCTCCCGTAAGCCGCTTGGCGCGGGAACCGACCGCCCGACCAAGTGTCGAGCCTCAAGATCGTGTCAGCCAGCTTGGGAAGCCAAGAGGGGTCCCGGCTTCGTCCTGAAACACACCCTGGGTTGCTTCGCCGTTACACTCGTCCCAATGACGAACGGTGAAGCTCAACTTCACCGCCCTCTACATACCCAACTACCACTGATGCCATCACGCAAATCCGCGACCGATGCTACTCCGCGGCGCTTTGGTTCGTAACGCCGAAACGGTTGACGATGTAATCGTCGACCAATTGCTTGAACTCGGCCGCGATATTCGGGCCGCGCAGCGTCATGGCCTTCTTGCCGTCGATGAAGATCGGGGCTGCGGGTGTCTCGCCCGTGCCGGGCAGCGATATGCCAATGTCGGCGTGTTTCGATTCGCCCGGCCCGTTGACGATGCAGCCCATGACCGCGACGTTGAGGTTCTCGACGCCGGGGTATTTCGTCTTCCACTCCGGCATTTCATTGACGATATAGTTCTGGATATCGCGCGCGAGTTCCTGGAACACCGTCGACGTCGTGCGGCCGCAACCGGGGCAGGCCGCCACGAGCGGCACGAAGGTGCGGAACCCCATCGTCTGCAGGATTTCCTGCGCGACCTTGACCTCCAGCGACCGATCCCCGCCGGGTTCGGGCGTCAGCGAAACGCGGATCGTGTCGCCGATCCCATCCTGCAACAAGATGCCCAGGGCGGCCGAGGATGCAACGATCCCCTTCGACCCCATGCCGGCCTCGGTCAGGCCGAGGTGGATCGCGTAGTTCGTGCGCGATGCGAGTGTCTTGTAGACCGCGATGAGGTCTTGGACGGCCGAGACCTTGGCCGACAGGATGATGCGGTCCTTTGCCAGGCCGATCTCCTCGGCGCGTTCGGCCGAATAGAGAGCCGAGCGCACCATGGCCTCGCGCGTGACCGCGCGGGCCTCGACCGGTTTCGCCGAGCGGGCATTCTCGTCCATCAAGGACGTCAGCAGTTCGCCGTCGAGCGAACCCCAGTTGGCGCCGATGCGGATCGCCTTTCCGTAGCGGATCGCGGTCTCGACGATGGCCGAGAACTGCCGGTCCTTCTTGTCCTTGAAGCCGACGTTGCCGGGGTTGATCCGGTATTTGGCCAGGGCCTCGGCACAGGCCGGATGGTCGGCCAGCAGCTTGTGGCCGATGTAGTGGAAATCCCCGATCAGGGGAACGTCAACCTGCATGCGGTCGAGCCGCTCGCGGATGTGAGGGACGGCGGCTGCCGCTTCGTCGCGATCGACGGTGATCCGCACGAGTTCGGAACCGGCGCGGGCCAGAGCCGCCACTTGCCGAACCGTGCCGTCGATGTCGGCCGTATCGGTGTTGGTCATGGACTGCACCACGACCGGGGCGCCCCCGCCCACCATCACGTGGCCGACCCGCACTCCGACGGTCTGCCGCCGCGGCTCGGGACCCGCTCGCTCGTCGGGGATCGTCGAGGGTGTCTCGAACAGGGCGCGCACGTCTTCGATGATCGTCATGAGCCTTTTCATGTTGGAGAAAGATGACGAGGTCAAGACGCCGGGTTCGGAACGCGTACCATGCTACCGCGAAAGGCCGCACCCGATCGGGAGCGGTCAGGGCGCGATGGTGCCGGCGCTAACCGCGCCGGAGTCCTTCGCCTCGGATGGATGCGGTTGCAGCGGATCGGATGGCGGGATCTCGCGATGCCGGAACATCCGTTATAAGGGACAGCCCCACGCTTCCCGGAGCCCTCGATGTCCCTTCAGTCTCGCAACGCCGTCGTCACCGGGTCCACGAGCGGTATCGGCCTCGCGATCGCTCGCGCTCTGGCGCGCGAAGGATCTGGCATCATGCTGAACGGCTTCGGAGCGTCCGAGGAGATCGAGGCCGTGCGGCGTTCGATCGAGGTCGAGAGCGGCGTCAGGGTCTTTCATTCCCCGGCCGATATGAGCCGGCCCGGCGAGATCGCGGCCATGATCCGCGAAGCCGAGGAGAAGCTCGGCAGCGTCGACATCCTGGTCAACAACGCCGGGATACAGCGGGTCTCGCCGATCGAGGATTTCCCGCCGGAGGCCTGGGACGCGATCATCGCCATCAACCTCAGCTCGGCCTTTCACACGATGCGGGCCACCATCCCGGGCATGAAGGCGCGGCGTTGGGGCCGCATCATCAACACGGCCTCGGCCCATTCGCTCGTCGCGTCCCCGTTCAAGTCCGCTTACGTTGCAGCAAAGCACGGCATAGCGGGGCTGACCAAGACAGCAGCACTCGAACTCGCGACCTATGGCGTCACGGCGAACTGCATATCACCCGGCTACGTCTGGACGCCGCTCGTCGAGCGGCAGATCCCCGACACCATGAAGGCCAGGAACATGACGAAGGAGCAGGTCATCAATGACGTCATGCTGGCAGGCCAACCCACGAAGCAGTTCGTCACCGTAGACCAGGTGGCGTCGCTCGCCGTCTACTTGACATCCGAGTCGGCCAGCCAGATCACCGGCGCCAACCTGTCGATGGATGGCGGCTGGACGGCAACCTGACCGGGGCCGCTGGTCGGGCGAGAAATCCGGCAGCTCGTGAACAAAAACGTCGAGACGGCATTCTACGTTCATTAACGTTAATGAGCTGGGAGCGTCGCCCGTGACCTTTATCCCCGTGTCTCGCTCGCATCTCAATGGCGACACTTTCCGCTCCGCTGCCGTTCTCCAGCGTTCCGCCATAAGCACCAGGCGCAAACCTTCCGCAGACGAAGACGATGCCCGGAAGGCCCTCGGCACGGACCAGCAGTTCCCCGTAGCCCTCGTGGCCGGCGCATCGCTTGAAAACCTGGCCCGGATCGCCCTCGGCTGACGTTGCGAAGCCGGAGTGACGAGCCGTCGGCCTACCTGTCCGGGGCGATCAGGTTCTCAGTCTCCACACGCTGCTTGACTTCACGTCCGCATCTTCGAGCGAACGCATGACCGGGACATCATATCCGGCGAGAGGCTCGAACGAGGACCGGTCGAAATAGGCCCGCCCCGGATCACCCACCAGGACGTCGGCGCCCCGCTTCGCGCTGCGTTGAAGCCATGCCGTTACAGCTCCCGCAGTGTCGCGTTCGTAGAAGATGTCGGCCGCCAGGACCACGTCCCAATCGCCGTCGCGCGTCAGGAGGTCGGTGCTGCAGATGTCGACCGTGACCCCATTGACCTCCGCGTTGAGCACCGCCGCGGCGAGTGCGAACGCGTCGATGTCGTTGGCCGTCGATCCCCCGGCATCGGCCATAGCCGCCGCGATGGCGACCAACCCGGACCCGCTGGCGAAATCGAGCACGCGGGCGCCCTGCACAACATGCGGATGATCGAGAAGGTAGCGCGCCAGGGCTTGGCCTCCCGCCCAGGCGAAAGCCCAGAAGGGCGGCGGCAGGCCGACCGCATCGAGATCGGCCTCCGTATGCTGCCACAGTTCGGTCGCGTCATCCGCCATGTGGAGGCTGATTTCGGGCACCAGGGGAACCGGCATCAAACGCGTGTGGCGGCGGATGAAGCCCGGGCGGTCGAACTCCCGGCGCGTCACGGCATGATGCCGAAAGGCCGGCACGGGTTTAGGCGTGACATCATGCGCGTCTCGTCATCGAAGGCGGGGCTCCGCGGGGCAGAGGTTGCGGTAGAGTGCCACGAAGTCCCGGGAGACCTGATCGGCCGTGAAGCCGGCCACCACACGGTCGCGGGCGGCCTGCGCGAAGCGAGCCACCAGAGCCGGATCGTAGGCCAGAGTCACGAAGACATCGGCCAGGGCTTCCGCGTCCCCGGGCGGTACGACGAAGCCCTCGATCCCGTCGCGCGTGAAAGTGGCGCAGCCCGGCGTCGACGTGGTCACGACGGCGCGCCCGGCCGCGGCACCTTCGAGGAGAGCGCGCGGCAAACCCTCGCCACCACGCGACGGCACGCAGACCACGTGGTTCTCCCGCCAAACGGCGGCGATGTCGGAGGCGTGCCCACGCCATGCGACGCCCGGAAGCTGGGACCAGGCGCGTAGCCTGTCGATCGTGATGGCGCGCGGGTTTTCCGGATCGGGATCGCCATGGAGCGACAACTCGACAGGCGCGCCACCGGCGCGCGCCAAGCGTACCGCTTCGACCGCCACGTCGACGCCCTTCGATTGCACCATGCGGGCCACGACCGCGATCCGCAACGGGGGCAGGGGCGGCAGGGGCTGCTGAACCTCACGCCTCGGATCGATGCCGGCGCCCCCCACGATCACGACCCGCGGATCCGAGGGGGCAAGGCCGAGCAGCACGGGATCCTCACGGTTTTCGAAGACGTAACGCACGGAGCGTCCGCCGAGCGCCCCGCGGAGCAGCAGCCCCAGAGCGGCGCGCACGAGCCTCGCCTTGAAGGTCGTGCTGGCCCCTATCAACCCGAGGCCCGTGACGGCTTGCACCCGGCGGGATACCCCCGTCAGCACGGCCGCCATGCCGGCCAGCACGATCAGCCGCACCGAGATGAGATGGACGACGGCGGGCCGCTCGCTGCGGAACAGAGACGCGAAGCCACGCACCTGGCCGAACAGGGCCAGCGGACCGAAGTGCCCCCGCTCGTGACGGGACGGGACGACGCGGATGCCCTCAGCCTCGATGCGGCGTTGCAGTGCCGGGTCCCGCACGCGGACCGAGACCGCGACCTCGAAGCCCGCCTCCCGGGCCGCCGAAGCCACGGACAGGAAGTGAGACACGAAGAACCAGTCTTCCGTGACGACGAACAGCAGCTTCGGCGCCGAGGTCATGCCGAGATGGCCGCCGCGTCCAGCCTCGCGGGCGCCGCAAGGCCCCACCCGGTGTCGACCGCGCCGCCCCAGCAACGGATCGTCACCTCGCATCCGCCGCCCTCGCGGCTGCCGACCGTCAGTCCGAAGCCATGGAGCCGCACGATGGCGGCGACGAGACTGAGACCGAGGCCCGTACCGGGGAGATGACGGCTTCGGTCGAGGCGATAGAACCGCCGCATGACCGCTTCGGTTTCGGCGGGCGGGATCCCCGGGCCCGAGTCCCAGACGCGGATGACGGGGCCGCGCTCCTCCCGCGACAGCTCGATGCCGACGCGCCCTCCCGCGGGGGTGAACTTCAGCGCGTTGTCGACGAGGTTGGCGACGGCCTCGAACACGAGATCGCCGTCGCCTCGGATCGCCGCCGCATCCCGGTCCTGCACGGCCCCGCCGTAAGAATGCGCCATGCCGGCCCGCGGCCCAGGGCCGCTGCGGAGCGTTGCGAACGCGATGGCCTTCTCTTCGGCTATCGGCAGGTAGAGTTCGCTGACCGCGTCGACCACGTCGTCGAGGTCCACCGGGCCAAACCCGCTCTGGCGCCGGCTCTGCTCGACCTCCGCGATGCGCAGGATCGCCGTCACGGTGTTGAGGAGCTGATCGACGTCGGCGATGGACTTCTGCAGCACCTCCGGGACGGGTCTATGGCGGGCCTCGGCGTCGAGCGCGCGGTCGAGCCGAGCCCGGAGCCGCGTCAAGGGCGTCCGGAGGTCGTGCGCGATGGCGTCGCCGGCGCCCTTCACCTCGATCACAAGTCGCTCGATCTCGTCGAGCATGCGGTTGACCAACTCGGACAGGCGGTCGAATTCGTCGCGGTTGCGACGCACCGGCAGCCGCCGATCGAATTGCCCCTCCATGATGAGGCTGCAGGCCCGACGCACGGCTTCGACCCGGCGCAGCGTTCCGATGCTCACGAGAGCACCCCCGACCAGGGCCAAGACGGCCGCGGGAACGACGGCCATGACCATGGCACGGGTGACGATTTCCTCGATCTCCCGCAGGTCGCTGGTGGCGCGCCCCAGGAACAGCGTCGAGCCGTCCGGCAGCGGCACCGAGACCGCCCGGACTTCGAGTGGCTCGATCCGGCCGCTCTGCCGGATCCACTCCACCGTCACTTCGGCGACCCGGTCGATGGGCGGCAAAGACGAAGGGAGGCTGTTGACGTCGCCGGCCAGGCGCGTGCCGTCGGCGGCGAACAGCCCGTATGCCTTGCTCCGACGAGGGTCGACCGAGAGGCTCTTGTCCAACCTGATGATCAGAATGCGGCGGCTTTCCAAGGCGAGCGACTGCGCTTCGAGTACAAGGCCCGATTCGATCCTCTGCGTGAAATAGCCGACCGTCTGCCAATAGAAGAAGGCGCCCATGATCATGATGGTCAGGGCCAGGATGCCGGCGGCACTCAACGTCCAGCGGAACGCGGTCGTCTGGAAGATCTGCAGTCGGCGCATCGGCTCCGTCTTCAGGGTAGGTCATCCGGCAGGCCCGGATCTTCGGTCTTGAGGACGAACCCGGTGCCCCGCACGGTGTGGATCAGCTGCGGTTCGCCCGGCGCATCCACCTTGCGGCGCAGCTTGCCCATGTGGACGTCGACGAGATTGGTGCCGGGATCGAAGCGGTAGCGCCAGACCTGCTCGAACAGGATCGCCCGCGTCACCACTTGGCCCGCGTGGCGGACCAGGAAATCGAGCAGCTTGAACTCCCGCGGGAACAGGTCGAGCTTGCGCTCGCCACGCCGCGCCGACCGGTCGAGGAGGTCGAGCGCCAGGTCCTCGAATCGAAGAAGGGTCTGTTCGCGATCGGGCGGCCGCCGCGCCAGCACTTCGACGCGTGCCCTGAGTTCCGAGGTGAAAAACGGTTTCGACAGGTAGTCGTCTCCTCCGGCCCGCAATCCCTTGACCCGTTCGTCGACGTTCGACAGAGCGCTGAGCACCAGCACCGGCGTGCGGATACCCGAGGCACGCAGATGGTCGAGCACCGCGAGGCCATCCATGTCGGGCAGCATGCGGTCGAGCGTGATGACGTCGAAGGCTTCGGACTGGGCGCGGCGAAGCCCGTCTGGTCCTGTGGCTTCGAGATCGACCGAAAAGCCGGCTGTCGTGAAATCCTCGACGATCTCCGCCGCCGTTTCCGCATCGTCCTCGATCACCAGGACCCTGATCATGACGTGCCTCCCGGTGTGATAGATCGTCAGCACGGCACAAGATGCAAGCGGCTCCTGATCCTGCCATGGCGTTCGGATCCGGGCGGACCTATAGGACGCCCATGTGACCGCAGGGGACAGGCGTGGACGAGCTTATTCGCAGGGGAGTCTATGGTCGTCCGGCCGAGGGATTGAAGCTCGACGTTTCGGGGGCCGTGCAGGTGTCGCCCCTGATCCCGGGCGCGGGTAAGCTCGAAGGGCTGGCGGAAGCATCGCTGCAGGATCTCGTGATGGTGGCGCCTCCCGGCACCGTGGAGCGCCGCTATGCCGTGGCGCTCGGGCTCGCAGCTCTGGCACCGCACGCTCCGTTCACGATCCTGGCCCTGAAGGACAGGGGCGGCTCGCGGCTCGGCGAGGAGTTGCAGGCCTTCGGCTGCACCTTCGAGGAGACCGGGAAGCGCCATCACCGGATCTGCGTCGGCCGCAAGCCGGCCGTGCCCACGGGTCTGGCCGAGGCCGTCGAGGCCGGCCGGTTGAGGCTCGTCGAGGGGCTCGGCCTGTGGTCGCAGCCGGGTGTCTTTTCCTGGGATCGGCTCGATCCGGGTACGGCGTTGCTCCTCGAGCACCTCCCCGCCCTCGCCGGACGAGGGGCCGACTTCGGCTGCGGCATCGGTGTTCTGGGGAAAACGGCCCTGGCGTCGACCAAGGTCAAGGCCATCACCCTGGTCGACATCGACGGCCGCGCGGTCGAGGCGGCGCGACGCAATGTCGAGGATCCCCGCGCCGAGGTCCGCTGGGCGGATCTCAAAAGCGGCGCCGCAGGACTGGCCAACCTCGATTTCATCGTCATGAACCCGCCCTTTCACCTCGGCGGCGTCGAGGACCAGACACTCGGACAGGGGTTCCTGCAACGCGCCGCGGCGGTGCTGCGGCGCGGCGGCGTGCTCTGGCTCACGGCCAACCGCCACCTGCCGTATGAGACGGTGCTGAAACCGCTCTTCTCCCGGGTTGAGACACGGGCCGAGGCGCGCGGGTTCAAGGTCATCGAAGCGCATAAATGAGACCCGTCCCGATCCTCATGGCTCCAGGGTCTCCGACATGAGCACGCCCGCAGGGGCATTGCGGCTCGACCGGCTGCTCGGCAACCTCGGCTACGGCTCCCGTCGCGAGATCCTGGGCTTCGTGCGGGCCGGGCGCGTCCGGCTCGACGGCGAGCGGATCGAAACGGTGGACCGCAAGGTCCCGCTCTCGGCCGACCTCCCCTCCCGTCTGACCGTCGATGGCGAGGCGCTCGACCCGCTGCCGGGGCTCGTCGTGATGATGCACAAACCGGTCGGCACCACCTGTTCCCATGACGAGGCCGGGCCGCTCGTCCACGATCTTCTGCCGCCGCGATGGCGGTTGCGCCAGCCGCCGGTCTCGCCCGTCGGGCGGCTCGACAAGGACACGTCCGGGCTGTTGCTCCTGACCGACGACGGTGCCCTGCTGCACCGAATCATCTCGCCCCGGAGCCGCGCACCGAAGCGCTACCGCGCGGTTCTGGCCGATCGGTTGCGGCCCGATGCCGTCGAGATCTTCGCATCGGGCACCCTGATGCTTTCCGGCGAAGCCAAACCGCTGCTTCCCGCCGTGTTGGAGCCTCTGGAGGCCGGCGAGGCCTATGTCACGATCGTCGAGGGGCGCTATCACCAAGTTCGGCGCATGTTCGCGGCGGTCGGCAACCGTGTCGTGGCGCTGCACCGAGACCGGATGGGAGGGCTTTCCCTGCCGGAAAACCTCGATGTCGGACAATACCGGGTCATGGCCCGGGACGAGATGGCCCGGGTTTTCGGTTAACCAAAAGGACCACGGCCTTCACGATACGGTGCCACTGCGCTGTTCCGCGCGTGGCGGCTCCGTGGCTGGCGGCTTATCAGTGCCTCGTTGCAACTGGTTGGACCTTCTATGCTCGACAGGCTCTGGCGCCGCCTGCTCTGGCCGGCGGTCATGCGGGATGCTGACCGGCTGCTGACGGCGCATGGGCGTGGAGCTTACGGCATGGCGAGGTTGGGGGCCACGGCAGCTCACGAGGTGGATGGCCATGGGCACTGGTGCCGGGTCGCCCGCGAGATCGCACGACGATTGGAGCGTCAGCATCCAGGCTCGTGATCGCCCCTACCGATCCGATGTCACTCGCCCAGCATCGTCCGATCCACGTCCCCGTAAGTGGCCAGGACCACGGCGTCGCTGAACTCGCCCGTGTTCGGGTCGCCGGTGCGGCTGAACGCGATGGCACCACCGTGCTTGAGGGCCGCCGTGGCGGCCCGGCGTTTGGCGGCCTCCCCGCTCTGCGCCTCCATAGGGTCCAGGGGCACGAGATCGCCATCCTGGCTCGGTCCGAACGGCACCACGACGTAGTAGGTGATCGCCATGCTGGTGTGCTTTCATGCAGGCCTGACCCGCATATGAGCAGGCGAAACAATGGCAATCAAGTTCGTGGACAAGGATCCCGAGGACGACAAGCCGAAGAAGGCAGCGAGGCCGGCCAAGGCCGAGGTGAAGGCCGAAGCGGTCACGCCCGAAGCAGCGCCGAGCGTCGATCCCCCCGTACGCGGACCAAAGAAGCGCGGCCGCCCGTCAAGCCGATGAGGCGCCGATCAACGGCCGTACCGGATGCAGCCCGAGAGAGCGATCTCGAGGCAGCGCAATCCCGAGACGGGGTCATCGTAAAGTGTCGGTCGGGGATTGGCACAGCCGGTCAGGGCCAGCGCCAGAAGCGTGATGAAAACGATGCGAAAGCGCGTCATGCAGGTTCCACTCGACCTCCCGGCAGACGATCCTTGCTCTGTCCACCGGGCGACCGATGGTGCTTACAGCATCCCGGGCATCGAGGCGAGTGAACCCTGTCTCGCCCTGCCGGCCCGGGGCCGAGACGCGACCGGCCCGCGTTTCAGATTGCCGCACCTGCTTTCGTGATCCGGCCGAGTGCAGCGGTCCGCCCGGTGGCAAGCTTGCGCACCATCCGGCCCGGCAGAGAGCCGCTTCGCAACGCGACGAGAGCATGATGACGCGGCGAAAGGCGAGGAGCGTTCCGCTTCTCGAACGTCCGCTCTGTGATACGGGGCGTGCGATGTGGAGCCAAGTGAAGCAGTTCGATCGGCTGATCGGCCACGCGAGGACACCGCTCGCGAGTGCGACATGACCCATGCCGAGGCCGTCATCGTTGATGCCGCGGAGCCGGTCGAAGCGGGCGACCGGAGACATGGCGTATAGTCCCGCAGCGGTCGCATGGCCTGATCGGATCGCGTCGCTCGGCCGATCCGGTGCGGGTCGCGGCCCGAGCCCGTCCGGTCACGCGAACCGCTTTTCCTGGCCGGCGCCGCGGCAGGCTGCGGCGATCGAGAGGGCCAGGGTCAGGGAATGCGAAGCGCCATTATGCTCGCCCTTCTCGAAGTCGCCGTCGACGCAGCCGAGTTGGTTCGTGATATGCGCCAGGCACACGATGGGACGTCCGCACACCTGCCCGAAGGCGAGGAGCGACGCGGCTTCCATTTCGACCGTCAGGATGCCCTGGTTGCGACGCCTCGCGATGACGTCGACCGTCTCGCGGAACGGGGCATCCGTGGTCCAGGTCGAACCGCGGACCACCCGATGGCCCCCGGACCGAAGCGCTGTTTCGGCCAGATCGACGAGCCGCGGGTCGGCGTCCACGAAGGGCGCCTGCGGCAGGTAATGGTGGCTTGTGCCCTCGTCGCGCAGGGCGCGCTCGATCAGCACATGGGCCGGCGTTTCGAGCTCTTTTGCGATCTGGCCCGCGGACGCGATGCTGATCAGGAGTTCGCATCCTGAAGCGAACAACTGCTCGGCCACCAGGACCGCGAAAGAGCCACCAACGACGCTCCCGACGATGCCGAACCGGCTTCCGCCCTCCTGCCATTCCCACATGGCCGTGTGGTAGCAGGCCCAATGATGCGAGCGGGTGGCGCTCCGTGTCGCGCGGATCAACGCCACGATGTCGCCGTCGGGATCCAGAATGCACACCGGCGGGACCGGGCCGGAGTTCAAGCCCTTCTGGCGGCGTGCCTCGCGCAGCAGGCTCTCGGGCCGAAACACGGAAGGTGCGGCGTGGTCGTCGCGCGCCAGCAAGGGCGACCCCTCCAGCAGGTCGGCGATTTTCGTCTCGTTCCGGACGACAAGAAGGCGTTCCACGATGGTGTGATCCTCGCAGTGATGGCGATGCCTGTTAGGCAGGCTCACCCGCCGGCAGCGATGAGCCGGCGGACGTCGGAAGGTCCGTGCAGCTCTCAGAGGCTCCAATGCATTCCGCAACTGGCGCAAGCCGACGGAGGGCGGTCGGAGAGGAGTGCTGCTCGGAAATCCGTGTAGGCAGGGCCGTTCCAGATCTCGCGCAGGCTGTTCTGCGTGGCATCCCCCAGCGTGTAGTGCTCGTAGCCGCGTTGGGAGAACGGCGCGATGCAGCACGGCAGAGCCCGGCCGTTGGCCGTGAAATACATGACGGTCCACGGGCGTCGGCAGAGCGACCAGGGGTTCTGGTCGTCGTGGCGCTTGAGGCTCATGCCAGGCTCCGTCGCGGCGCCCGACGCCGAAAAAGCGATACCGAGGTCCTTGGCGACCGCTTCGGCTTCCTGCAGGACGGCGGCGTCGTCCCGCGTCATCCGCTCGTAGAGGGCCTGGTCCGGCCGGGCATGGCCGATGCCGTCGTCGAAGAAGACGAGACGTTGAAGATAGACCTCCTTCACCCCTAGGCTCCCCGCGACCCGCACGAAAGCCGGCAGTTCGGGCAAGGTCTCCTTGAGCCCGGTCAGCCAGGCCGAGACGCGAGGATTGGTATGTCCCTCCCGCTCCTGGAGCGTGCGGAACGCGCGGACGTTGCGCAGGATGCGGTCGAAATAATCCTTGCCGCGAACCGCCAGGTAGGAAGCACGCGTCGAAGCGTCGAGCGAGATGCGCAACTCATCGAGTCCGGCACTGATCAAGGCTCGCCCATTCCTATCGTTCAGCAACGTGCCATTGGTGTTGAACAAGACGTAGAGCCCGCGGTCCTTGAGGTATCGCACCATGCGGGGAAGGTTCTTCACCAGCATGGGCTCGCCGACACCATGCAGCACCGCGCGCCTCGCCTCGGGCACCTGATCCACGATGCTGGTGAACAGCTCCCAGCTCATGTCGGCCGGCGGCTCCAGGTCGACATAGGTGCGCGGGCAGGTGGTGCAGAGGAGATTGCAGCGGTTCGTCGTCTCCAGGTACAGGCAAACCGGCGGACGTTCGGGTCTCGCAGAAACGACGGTCGGCGCCGTCTCGTGGTAGCGGCGCGGATCGAGGGCCGGCCGGTCGACGATGGGGGTCATGCTCATGCGGTCAGCCTCGATCTAGCCGACCGTATACGGGGCAGCCCCCCGGCGGATTACGGTCACGTGCTAGAGACCTGAGAACCAGTTGTAACCCCGGTCCGCCCAATAGTCGCCTCCTCGATTGTTGCTGACCTCCATTGCGGTGATCCACTTGGGGTTCTTGAAGCCGAGTTTGGTCGACGTGCGCAGACGAAGCGGCGCACCGAAGGGATCCGGCAAGGCTTCACGGGCATATTTGGTCGCCAGGATCGTTTGCGGATGCAGCGCCGTCGGCATGTCGATCGAAGCCGTATAGCCATCGGCGCAGCGGAAATTCACGTAAGCCGCCGTCAGGTCGGCGCCGATGCGTTCCAGGAACACGCGCAAGTTCACGCCCGACCACTGGCCGATGTAATCCCACCCTTCGACGCAGACATGGCGGATGATCCACTCCTGTTGCGGCATGGCGGCAAACTGTTCGACGGTCCAAGCGCGCTTGTCGGAGACCAGTCCGCCGAGGTCCAACCGCCAGGCCGCCTGATCGACGGGTTTGACCTTGTCGATCGGGTAATAGGCATTGAAGCGCGGCGGCTTCAGCACCTCGGCCTCCGTAAAGGTAGGAGCCAGCGTGTTCGAATTGAAAAGCGCCGCCTGCACGCGGTCGTTCCACCCTGAGACCCGTTTCAGGGCGCCGCGGACCTCTTCGCCGTTCGAGACGTCGCAGCCCGTCAACATGGTCAGCGCGCCGAGGCTGACGGCTCCCCGCAACAGGCCGCGGCGATCGATCGATGAAACGAGGTGAGCGTGATCGGCCAGGATCGTCTGGTCGATGCCGCCTGCGGGCCGGAACAGCGATGACCGGCGGGGAGGGTCGCGCGCGGTCATTCGCCTGGCACCGCGGACCGGACCGGCATCGGTGCGACCGGGACCGCCGGTCCTCCGGTCACCATGGCCTTGAGGGTCTGGGGAACCATGAGGGCCAGCGACACATGCACCGCGAGGAAGAGCACGATCGCCCACATGGCCAGAAAGTGGACAAGGCGTGCGCCCTGGAAACCGCCGAACAGCGCCGTCAGCCCATGGAACTGGACCGGCTTCCAGATCGCGAGACCTGCCGCAACGATGGTGATCAGCGCCAGGATGACCCCGACGTACATGGTCTTTTGCACGGCGTTGTACATTGTGAGATCGTCATGGCCGAGTTTCAGCCGAAGCGCGTCCTTGACCGTGGCGAAGAGTTCCGTCGGGCGGATCGGCCACAACATCCGGCGGAAGCGCCCGGTCGCGACGCCATAGCCCACATAGGTAAGACCATTCACCACGAGCAGCCACATGAAGGCGAAATGCCAGAGCAATGCATTGCCGAACCCGGCGTCGCCGTGGAGCTTGTAGGTCAACGCCTCGTCACCGCCGAGCGTCAGCGGTATCGTGAAATGAATGAAGGAAAATATCGGGTCGTTGTTATAGATCCGCCAGCCACTCCCGATCATCATCAGCACTGCGACGGCGTTGGTCCAGTGCATGGCGCGGACCGGCCATGGATGCAGCGGCCTCGAGCCGCCGTTCCGCCCTGTATACTGATCTGTGAGGGTGTCTTGCACGGGTAGCCCTGGCGGTTGCCGAATCATCCGGCAGATTGAGACCATTCGCTTGGCGCAACGACCATCACACTCCATTGCGAAGCCGTTTGGAAATGCCGATTGGCTATGATGTCGATGCTTCGCGAAGGCGTCGGGACGTTGTCGACGCTGCGATAGCCGTTCAACATCGAATGGTCGCATCCACCGCTATTCACGCCTGAATGGAAAACAGGCATGTTCGACGCGTCTTTTCAAAGACAGTAAACGCGATGGGTGCCCACATGCTTCTGCAGAGCGAACTCGATCTCAGACGTGCCGAAGCGGGACCGCTCTACCTCAGCCGCATCGCAACCGCAGCCGAGCAGCTCGACCGGGCCGGGGTGCCGGATTGGAGACGACAGGTTGGCGATCAGGCGCCCGACTTCGCGCTGCCTGGTCTTGACGGGCACTTCGTGATGCTCTCGGACCTTCTTCGGACCGGCCCGGTCGTGATCAGCTTCTTTCGAGGCGAATGGTGCCCGTTCTGCCGAGCAGAGTTGAACGCCCTGATGGCCGTCGAGTCCGAGATTGCCGATCGTGGAGCCCACCTCATCCTGATCTCGCCGGAACCGCCGAGTGCGGAACTCGCCGCCGACGTCAGGCGCCTCGCGCCCCGAACTCGCCTGCTCCGCGACCCGATGCTGGGCGTCGCCCTGCAATATGGTCTCGTCTACCTGGTCCCCGACCCGCTACGGCGGTTCTATCTGGATCGAGGTTTCGATCTCGCGAGCGAGCTCAGCACCGGGTCCTGGCTCCTGCCGCTTCCGGCCGACTTCATCGTCGATCGAAGCGGCAGCATCGCGTTGTCCTACGCCGAATCCGACTTCACGCGGCGCCTCGACCCGAAGCTCATCGTCGAAACGCTCGAAACTCTTCGATCGGCGCCTTGATCAGAGGCGCGACCGCGCGCCGATCTGATGGATCAGCGTCGTCACGGCATGCGAATGTCGCCGCCCGGCGACGGTCGCCAGCACCGTGCGGTGCTGCAGCGGAACCCCTTCGAGCCTGCAATGGGGCAGATCATAGGCCCGGGCCACCGCGGTCGGGACGACCGAACACCCGAGGCCGTGGCGGACCAGTTCGGCGATCCAGCGCGGTTCGTTGCAGCGATGCCGGACGTGCCGCGTCAGCCCGCGAGAGTCCATCTGCTCGGCGATTGCCTCTTCGAAGCGGCAACCGAAGCGAACCACGAGGGGCTCGGCGTCGAGGGCATCCAAAGTGACACTGGACTGTTTCGCGAACCGGTGCCCCTCCGCAAACGCCACCACGAGCTCGTCCCGGTGGATCAGGTTCAGGTCGAAGCGTTCATTGGTTTCGTTCACCGGTGCCAGGACCGCGGCGTCGAACTCGCCCGCCAGAAGGCGCTGCTCGACCGCTTCGGTCGCCGCCACCTCGACCGAGAGTTCGATGCTGTTGAGCTTGTGGACGGTGTCGAGCACCAGCGCCGCCGGGGGACTGGCCTCGATCCCCACGCAAATCCCGAGCGCCAGAGAGCCGATATCCTGCTTCTTCAGCCGTCGCGCCTGAGCCTTGGCGGCTTCGGCGGCCGTCAGGGCTGCCTGGAGATGCGGCAGCATGAGCCGCCCGAGTTCGGTCAAATGCGTGTTCGACCGCTCCCGGCGAAACAGAGGTCCTCCGAGTTCGGACTCGAGCTTCTGGATCGCACGCGTCAGCGAAGGCTGCGCGACCCGCATGGCCTCGGCGGCTCTGGTGAAGCTGAGGAATTTCGCCACCGCGACATAGTAACGAACCTGATGCATTTCCATGCAGGTGCTCCCTTGCATGGCCCTTCTTCGTTCCCTGATCGCCACCGTTACAGGAGAGCGGTCGAGCGATGCACGGCCCGAGGTCGCAATAGGGTCCGGCTATGGAAACTCTCCGCTTCCGACGCATGGTCTCGGCCTAAAGTGCGCTTACGCCCTCCCGGCTCCAACGGCTGATCATGGGACGATGACGATGGAAACGCCCCTCGAAGCGAAATCGCAGCGTGCCGACCAGCGTTCCGCCATGCTGCGCGTGTTCGGCGGCACGGCCCTCGCGTTCGTGGCGCTGGCGATCGTAGCGCTGCTGGTGCGCCCCGATCTGATGACCATGGCGGTGCGCATGGTCGGGTCGATGATGCCCTGAGCCAGTCCGGAGCCGAGGCGCGGTCCCCCACTGCTCGGACGAGAACGCCCGCGATCGGGGGCGACGGCGACGCCGCCGCGTGATAAGGGAACGTCATCGCCGTTCGGGACCAGACACCGTCATGCCGCTATCCCCGACGCGGCTCCCTCCCGAGGAAGACCGCTTCGAAATCCGTTTTGCGATGAAGCAGGGCGATAGCCTCGTCGACTGCTTCGTCGATGAAGGTGCCATCGAAGATGTCGACGAGGTCGAGAACGATGGCGACCCGCTCATCGAACGCTTCGCCCGGCACAGGGCGATGTTCGAGAGCATCGCGAGCTGGCTGTTCGACGAAGGCGAAGAGACACCCCGTATCGAACTCCATCACGTGGCTCAGTTCAGGAGCCGTTAGGGTTCGTCAGCCAGTGTAGATCTCGAGCTTCGACGCCGATCCAAATGCCGGCATCATGCCTGAGCCGTGTCGACCGGATGCCAGCTAGCAGCCCCGATCACCTGTGCCGCATAGGTCACGAAAGAGACGACACGTGCGGCGAATCAGGGCGGGACTGCCGCGGTCCGTCCGATGGCTCGACGCTGCCGAGGTCGTCCGACAATCGCTTCAGGGCGGCCAGCCCCGTCTTCCCCAGCCGCTTGGCCATGGCGCGCTCCTCGGCCTTGATGGTGGGCAGCAGGGCTTCGAGGCAGGCTCTGCCTCGGTCCGACAGGAAGATGAGAACGCGGCGGCGATCCTCGGCATCGGGCGAACGGTAGACCAGAGCGTCGCCTACCATGCGGTCGATCATCTTGCTCAGGGTCGGGAGTTCCACGAAGGCCAGTTGCGCGAGGTCGCTCATGGAGCGGCCGCCGCGTTCGTGCAGGATTTCGAGGATGCGCCATTGCTCGACGGCAAGGCTTACGGAACCGGCCGAGGCCTTGCGCCGGGCGTCGAGATGCCAATCCACCTTGGCGATCATGTAGCCGATCTGATCTGCAACCTTATCGGCCATGGAAGCGCTTCCGATACGGAACGATTGAAGGTGCTTGTAGAAGCGCCCGCTCCGTCTGTCCACGCCCTTGGGCCGAGCAGTGCCACGCGTGTTCGCTTCCGCCTTGCGGCTCCCTCATGTCTCAGCTGATCCGGGGCACAAGCCCTATGCTCATGAAAAGAGCGACACAGGTGAGTAGAACACCCGACGTCAGATCGAAGATCTGCAGGCAGCGTCTCTGGTTGAACAATGAAGAAAACAACCCAGAACCAAACGAATATCCATAACAAGCAATTGCGAACATCACGATGAGGCTGGCGAGAAACTCCAGGCGGACGGGCGGCGCCGGGAAGCTTTGGCAAACGGAAGCTGGGATGAGGAGCATCTCGATATAGGTCAGCGGATTGAGCCAGACGATCGCCATGACACGACCGAGACAGGCCTGCAGCGTCTCGCCGCGGGCGTTACGCTCCGCTTGCCGCCTCGGTGGTCGGACAAAGGCTCTCAGAGACAGGAAGGCGAACCACGAGACCGCTCCGAGCCCGAGCCACGTCAGTATCGGTCTGTACGGGGAGAGCCAGGACAAGATCGTGTCGGTCAGGAAGAACACCACAACCAACAGCACGAGGTAGCTTGCGAAGACCAACGTCGCCACAACACCGACGCGACCGCGCATCAATCCTTCCCTGACCAACATCAGGTTGTTCGGGCCGATCGACAGGATCGACGCCGTACCCAGGACCACTCCGGCGCCCAGCGCGCCGCAACCGCAACTGGAGATCATGTGTCCGCTCCCCCCGATGTGGATCAAGTCCATCGGTACGGAGACCGGAGCCGCAGGGGTTTTATTCCGCGAAAGATAAATGTGTCGGTGGCGAGCGGAGCGCCCGGGCTCACGTGCAGGCGACCATCCGCGGCATGGGCCGCCATCGCCTCGGCGATGCGGTACGGCATGGCGCTTGCAGATCCTACCTGAGGCCGTCAGCACGGAAGCATCGCGATGAAGGTCGGCTTGCTCATCCCCCTGCAAGGCGCGGCAGGTCTGTGGGGACCCTCGTGCGAATCCTGCGCTCGCCTCGCGATGGCCGATCTCAATGCGGGATCCGGCGTCCTTGACGAGGCCATCGAACTCGTGGTTCTCGACTCGGGCGCGCCCCGGGCTGAAGTCGCCCGCCGGCTCGCCAGTGCCACGGCTCCGAGGCATGTGACCGGTCGTCCGCCCATCGACGCCCTGGTCGGCATGCACCCGAGCGACCTCAGGGGTTTCGTGGCCGGGTCGCTCCCGGCCGACCTTCCCTATATCTACACGCCCCTGTACGAGGGCGGCGAGACCGCCCGGAACGTCTTTGCCATCGGCGAGACCCCGGACCGCCTGCTGCGTCCGGGAATTGCCTGGATGGCCGACCACCATGGCGCCCGGCGCTGGTTCTTCGTCGGCAACGACTACGTCTGGCCCAGGATGATGCACCGCGTGGCGCGTCGCCTCGTCGTCCAGCATGGCGGCTGCGACGTCGGCGAAGCCTACCTGCCTTTCGAAATCCAGGACTACGAACCCGTATTGGCCGCCATCAAGGGCGCGCGCCCCGATGCCCTGCTCATGTCGCTGCTCGGCGAAGAAGCGATCCGCTTCAACCGAGCTTTCGCGGCGGCGGGATTGCCGGCGAGTATCGAGCGCTTCTCGACCGCGGTCGATGAGAATGTGCTTTACGGGATCGGCGCGGATTGCACCGAGAACATGGTCGTGTCGTCCGGATACTTCGCACATCTCGCGACGCGCGAGAACGACGTCTTCCGCGAGCGCTACCACGGCCTGCTCGGCGAAGCGCCGCCGATGCAGAACGATCTCGGCGAATCCTGTTACGAAGGGCTGCACTATTTCGCGGCCCTGGCCGAACATGCGCGGTCCACCTCGGCCCGGGCGATGCGCCCGGCCGCACGGTCGTTGCCATTACACAGAAGCGCCCGCATTGCCGGACAAGGCACCCGCCGGCATCGCCAGATCCAC
>CAXUOD010000024.1:0-38818 GCA_964252585.1 uncultured Lichenihabitans sp.
ATCCTGCTGCAGGTCATGGACCACGGCAAGCTGACCGACCACAACGGCAAGGCGATCGATTTCCGCAACGTGATCCTGATCATGACCACGAATGCGGGCGCGGCCGACATGGCACGGGAAGCCTACGGCTTCACGCGGCAGAAGCGCGAAGGCGACGATCTCGAGGCGATCAACAAGCTGTTCACGCCCGAGTTCAGGAACCGGCTCGATGCCGTCGTGCCGTTCGGCCGGCTTCCCGAAGAGGTCATTGCCAAGGTCGTCGACAAATTCATCCTGCAACTCGAAGCCCAGCTGGCCGACCGCAACGTGACGGTCGAGCTCACCGACGAGTCCCGGAAGTGGCTCGTCGAGCATGGCTACGACGAAGCCATGGGGGCGCGGCCGATGGCCCGCGTGATCCAATCCAAGATCAAGACGCCGTTGGCCGACGAGGTCCTGTTCGGCAAGCTGAAGAATGGCGGCGCCGTCCGCATCGTGGTGGTGACGGACGAGACCGGCACCAAGACGCTGGACTTCGTCTATCCCGAGGGTCCTGTGCTGCCTCGGCCGGAGCGCGACATCGTCGAGGCGGGCCGCAAGCGCGACCCCGACGGGAAGCGGGCGAAGAGCAAGTCTTCTTCGGAAGAGGGGGACGGTCCCGACGAGGAACTCGAGGCGCCCTCCTCACCCGAACCCGGCGGCGGCTCGGTCCCCAAGGTGCCGCTGAAACTCTGATCGTCCCGACAAGCACCGCGCCGCCGCCGTCACCTGTGCGGTGGCGGCAGGCTCTCGATTTGGCATCGATCCTCGACCACGGCTTCGGTCCGGGCAGGCCTTCGCGTTGCGGGCCTCGTTCCTATATGAGGCGAGCATCTTGCACCGTCCGAGCCTCCGCCTGGACGGCATGAGACATTCGTGGAACCAACATGCCGTCTCAACAGGAAGTCATCGCTGCCCTGGCAGGTGTCATGGGGCCGGACGGACGCACGCCGCTTCCGCAATCGGGCGCCCTCGGCGGCGTGGTGGTGCGCGAGGACAGGGTCTTCGTTTCGCTCGAGGTCGAGGCGTCCCGCGCCGCGGAAGCCGAGCCGCTTCGCTCCAGCGTCGAGCGAGTTGTTTCGAAACTGCCGGGGGTCGGCAAGGCTTTCGTCACGTTGACATCGCAGGCCACGGGCAAGGCCGGCCCGGCCTCGAGGCCCACCTCTCACCCCCACGACCACTCGCACGCGCATGCGCCGGCCGCGGCAAGCGTTTCGCCGGGACCGAAGGCGCAGGCCGCTCGGACGGTCCAGGGTGTCCCCGGCGTGCGGACCATCATCGCGGTCGCGTCCGGCAAGGGCGGGGTGGGCAAGTCGACGACGGCCGTGAACCTCGCCCTTGCGCTGAGAAACCTCGGCAACAAGGTCGCGGTGCTCGACGCGGACATCTACGGCCCCTCCATGCCTCGCCTGCTCGGCCTGAAGCAGAAGCCCGAGGTCATCGAGGGCAAGATGATGCGGCCCCTCGAAGCCTTCGGGCTCAAGGTCATGTCGATCGGGTTCCTGGTCGAGGAAGAGACGCCGATGATCTGGCGCGGCCCCATGGTCATGTCCGCCATCACGCAGATGCTGCGCGAGGTGGCCTGGGGGGACGTCGACGTCATGGTGGTGGACATGCCGCCGGGCACCGGCGATGCCCAACTGACGATGGCACAATCGGTGCCGCTGGCCGGCTCGGTGATCGTCTCGACCCCGCAGGATCTGGCGCTGATCGACGCGCGGCGCGGCATCGCCATGTTCAGGCGGACCGAAGTTCCGATCCTCGGCATCGTCGAAAACATGAGTACCTTCGTCTGCCCGCACTGCGGCACCCGGTCCGACATCTTCGCCCATGGCGGGGCGCAGCATGAAGCCGAGCGACTGGGGGTGCCCTACCTCGGCGAAATCCCGCTTGCCATTCCGATCCGCGAGACGTCGGATGCCGGTCGCCCGATCGTCGTCGCGGAGCCGGACGGGCCTCATGCGGGGGCGTACCTCAGCATCGCGCGGCGCCTCGTGGCGACCCTGGAGCACTCGCGCCCCCGCCCGGCACCGCGCATCGTCATCGAGTAGCGTCGCAGGCGCATCCAGGCGCTATCATTCGACGAAAGAGGCATAGCTAAAATGTGCCTGCCAGCTCTAGAAGCGAAGAAGTTCACCCACGGTCATTGCGAGCGCAGCTAGCAACCCAGCCCATCCTGGGTCACGCGCTGGGTCGCTTCATCGCTGCACTCCCCGCAATGACAATCGTTAATGCAGGTTCCTGCGGTCTGACACTGACTGGAACTAGAGCCGATCCGGCAGCAACGGGCCGATGCGAGGGAGACAGGACGATGAGGGAGGCGATCGGTCGGCGGGGTTTCATCGCCGGGGCGACGCTCGGTGCGACCGCACTGGCGTCAGGGCCAACCCGGGCCGCGGGAACCGACCCCGAGGTGACGTGGCGCTTGACTTCGAGCTTCCCGAAGAGCCTCGATCTGCTTTACGGGGGGGCCGAAAGCTTCGCCCGCGAAGTCGGGCAGATCACGGACGGTCGTTTCCGGATCGATGTTTCCCCGCCGGGCGATATCGTGCCGGGGCTGCAAGCCTTCGATGCGGTGCAGGCCGGGACCGTGGAGGCCTGCCAGACGTTGCTCGATTACGAATATGGCAAGGATCCCGCCTTCGCGATTCCGACCGCCTTCCCGTTCGGCATGAACGCGCGACAGCAGACCGCCTACGCGCTCGACGGTGGTGGCAACGACCTCACCAATGCGTTCCTCGCGGACTTCGGCGTGCTGGCCTTTCCGGCCGGTAACACCGGAGCCCAGATGGGCGGCTTCTTTCGCCACGAACTCAAGTCCGCTGCCGATCTCGCCGGACTCAAGATCAGGTCGGGGGGGCTCGCGGGACGGGTTCTCCAGAAACTCGGGGCCGTGCCCCAGCAGACGGCACGCAGCGAGATGGTCGCGGCGCTTTCGGCCGGCACGTTGGATGCCGTGACCTGGGTCAGCCCCTACGACGACCAGAATATCGATGACGGCGGCAAGCTGCAGAAAGTGGCACCGTTCTACTATTACCCAGGCTGGTGGCGCGGGGGCTCCATGGTGCACCTGGTGTTCAACAAGGCGAAATACGATGCCCTTTCGGACGCCTTCAAGGTGGCATTGCGGACGGCCGCCCTGGCCACGCATACCGCCGTGCTGGCCTCCTACGACGCCGCCAATCCGTCGGCCTTGAAGAAGCTCGTGATCGCGGGTGCCGAACTCCGGGCCTTTCCGCAGGACCTTCTCGAGGCCGCCTACAAGGCCGCGAACGAGACCTACAAGGAGATCTCGGACGCCAACCCGCGTTTCAAGACGCTGCTGGACGCCGCGACCACCTTTCGTGCCGACCAGTACCTCTGGTGGCAGGTCAGCGAATATACGTTCGACAATTTCATGATCCGCCAACGGGCTCGGGGCTGACGCGGTCTCGACGGGGCCGCCGTACGGCGGCCCTTCTTAGACTTGCGCTTATTTCGGCATCAACACGCTGTCGATGACATGGACGACGCCGTTCGATTGATAGACGTCGGGGATCTCCACAAGCGCGCCGGTCCCCTTGGCATCGATCAGTGCGACCTTGTCGCCGTCCATCTTGGCAGTCAGGGTCTCGCCTTCGACGGTCTTCATATTGTAGCTGCCGCCTCCGGCCTTGATGCCCTTGACGATCTCGGCCGCATCGATCTTGCCAGCGACCACATGGTAGGTCAGGATCTTGGTCAGCGTGGCTTTCATGTCGGGCTGGGTCAGTGTCTCGACCGTGCCGGGCGGCAGCTTATCGAAAGCCGCGTTGGTAGGCGCGAAAACCGTAAATGGCCCGGGCCCCGACAGGGTGTCGACGAGACCGGCCGCCTTAACGGCCGCGACGAGAGTCGTGAGGGTCTTGGCCGCCGAAGCATTCTCGACGATGGTCTTGCTGGCCATCATGGGGGCGCCGCCCACCATGGGGTCGGCCGCATAGGCCATGGAGGAGGTTCCGGCTGCCAGCGCGGCGACAAAGGCCAGGCTGCGGAAGCCGGTTGTGAAGGTCGTCATCGAAGTCTCCGTTCGACGCTGCCGACACGGATGTGCCAGGGCTTAGCGTCGGCAGGAGTTACGAGGTGCCATGGCCGGAGTTTCGACCCTTATCAAAGGTTAACATTCGGCAGATTCAGCGGCCGTACTAAATCGTCTGGTTGTAGGCGCCGACACCCTCGTTCTCGCGCAGCACGCCGTCGATGGCCTTGAACATGTCGCGCATGCGGGCTTCGGAGACCGGGCTCTCGACCACCACAACGAGTTCCGGCTTGTTGGAGGAGGCCCGCACGAGGCCCCAGGTGCCGTCCTCGACCGTGACCCGCACGCCATTCACCGTGTTGACGTCGCGGATCGCCTGTCCCGTGAAGGTGGCGCCCTCGGCCTTCATGGCCTCGAAGCGGGCCACGACGGCCGCCGCGACTCCGTATTTCACCTCGTCGGCGCAATGGGGCGACATGGTGGGCGAGCCCCAGGTCTTCGGCAGGTCGCGGTAGAGATCCGCCATGGTCTTCGAAGGATTGCGATCCAGCATCTCGATGACCGCGATGGCGGTCAGCAAGCCGTCATCGTAGCCACGTCCGATCGGCGTGTTGAAGAAGAAATGGCCCGACTTCTCGAAGCCCGCCAGTGCCCCGAGATCCGACACGCGGCGTTTGATGTAGCTATGGCCGGTCTTCCAGTAATCGGCCTTGACGCCGTTGGCGATCAGCACCGGGTCCGTGGCGAAGAGCCCGCTCGACTTGACGTCGACCACGAAGGTCGCGCCGGGATGGAGGCCCGACAGGTCGCGGGCCAACATGACGCCGATCTTGTCGGCGAAGATCTCGTGGCCCTCGTTGTCGACGACCCCGCACCGGTCCCCGTCGCCGTCGAAGCCGAGCCCGACGTCGGCGCCCGCGGCCTTGACCTTCTCGGCCATGGCTTCGAGCATGTGGAGGTCTTCGGGATTGGGATTGTAGCGCGGGAAGGTGAAATCGGCTTCGGTGTCGAGCGGAACCACCTCGCAGCCGAGCGCTTCGAGGAGCCCGGGCGCAAAAGCCCCCGCGGTGCCGTTGCCGCAGGCCGCCACCACCTTCAGCTTTCGCGAGACCTTCCGGTTCTTCGCAAGGTCGGCCAGGTAGCGGGCCGGGAAGTCCGCGACCGGACAATAGGCACCGCCTTCGGCCGGCGTTCCTTCGCCGCCGAGAACGAGGTCGCGAAGCCGCGCCATCTCGTCCGGGCCGAAGGTGACCGGGCGTTGCCGCCCCATCTTGACGCCGGTCCAGCCGTTGTCGTTGTGGGACGCCGTCACCATGGCGACGGCCGGCACATCGAGCTCGAACTGCGCGAAATAGGCCATGGGCGAGAGCGCGAGTCCGATGTCGTGCACCCGAAGGCCGCCCGCCACCAATCCGAGCGCCAGCGCGTGTTTGATGGAGGCCGAATAGGCCCTGTAGTCGTGGCCCGTCACGATGTCGCCTATTCCGTCGGCCCGGAGCATCGTGGCGAGGCCGAGCCCCAGGGCCTGAGCGCCGAGGAGGTTCAGTTCCTGCGGGAACAGCCACCGCGCATCATATTCGCGGAAACCCGTGGGCTTCACCATGGGCTGTGTTTCGGAGGCGAAACTGTTGGGGTTCAAGCCGGAAACGGGCTTCATGGCGGACTCCGGAGGGGACTGGGGCGAGAGGCTGAGAGCTCAACGGATGAGCAGCGGGATCGATAGCAAGTGAGAGCGACCGCCGCGGCTTCGCAAGCGGACCTGAAGCTGGTGCGTTCCCGGCCGCAGGGCGGACAAGTCGACCGTGGCCGCGAAGGCGCATTGCGGAGCGTTCCAATCCCGATGCGTTTGCCCCGGCTCGAAAAACGCGCTCGCCGCGAGCGGACTGCCATCGACAAGCACTTCCAGCGCAGCGGCCACATCGTCGCGGAACACGACCCATCCCTCGACGACGACGTCCCGCAGCGGGGCGAGGTCGAGCCCGTAGCTTTTCTGGAACGGCTCACTCTCGTGGACCTGCGCCAGGATCCGACCGGTGGCATCGGGGTCGAACGGTTGCTGGCTGCCGTAGCGCAGGACCGGAACCTCCGTGCGGATCGGCACACCGACCTCAGGCTTCCGCATGACGCAGAACGACTGGTAGCCCATCAGGCCTTCCATCGCGATGTAGTCGATGTCGAAGATGCTGCCCCAGAACCGCCGGAGCCACTCCGGCGACACGAAGATCATCGGGCCGCCGTCGTTCCAGTTCTGATGGGGGCCCTTGACATACATGCCGAAGTCGTCGCCGCGGGTCCAATAGGGCTCGCCCAGCATCTCTTCCATCGGCACCTGGCCCATGAAGGACACGAAAAAGGTTCCACCCGGCCTCAGGATGCGACGGATCTCCATCAGCCATTGATGCCACGTGGAATGGATGTGGCTCAGGACGGAGATCGCATAGACGAGATCGAAGCTGTTGCTTTCGAACGGAATCGTCGGGGCTTCGCTGATCTGGAAGAAACGGAACGGCGGCGACAGGTTCTGGACCGACCAGCGGATACTGCTGCCATCGATGTCACAGCCCCAGAACTCGGCCTGCTGGGCTTCCGCGCGGAAGTGCCTGAGAGCGCGGCCCACGCCGGATCCGAAATCGAGGCACCGGCTGCCTGCCCACGTGAAGCCTTCGGGCAAGGCTCGCACGATCGTGTCCCGGATCGCTTTGCCGCTCTCCTCGAAGTCGCCGAGCGTGACGGAGCCGATCCTCTGGGCGAGACGCAAGGGCGGCAGCGGAAGGGCTCCCGCTTCTCCAGGCTCAGCACGGGCCAGCAGGGGAAAGTGGACGTGGTCGCCGCGGGCTCCCCGGAACAGTGCGCTCGCCGGGCCCGTCATGGCGAGTTGCTTCGCCCTGACCCCCACTTCGAAGGCTTCGGCGTCGTCATAGGGGACGGCCGTGCGCCCTTCGAACTGACCGAATTGGAGGTAATGCAGCAACGGGTTGATGCTTTCCGCTCCGACCTCCGGGTTCTGGGCAATGTAATAGGCCGTATCGAAGCGCGGACCGGCGCTGCGCCCCTCGGCGGCACCGCTCGTCCAATAGTGGACCAACGGGTTCAGCCCCGCCTCGCGGACGTCGGGATTGGCCTCCCAGTACCAGGCCGAGTCGAAGAAGGCATTGGGGTTGCGGCCTTCGGCGGCACCTGATGCCAGGTAATGCTCGACGGGGTCGAGCCCGGTTGCTGCGAGATCGGGGTAGGCCGCCCTGTACCAATCCTCGTCGACGAGGCCGCTCGACCGCAGAAGATCCGACGGGACCGGGCCTTCGGGCGTGGTGGCGCCGGTCTCCTTGCGCCGCCTTGACAACAGGCCCATCGAGTATCCTCATCCTTCGCTGCAAGCCGGGTCTCGGGCTCGTTGGTGTCGACGAAGGGCGCGCGACGGCCATCGCCCGCAGGCCTCTTACGGCTTGGGCGACGGCGTTTCAACCCGCGGCCGGATCGTCACGAGCCCGCTTCGTCTGGCCGCGAAGGCGAACCCTCAGCGTCCGTAGACGTCCTCGAACCGGACGATATCGTCTTCGCCAGTATAGCTGCCGACCTGCACCTCGATGAGCTCCAGGTTGATCTTGCCGGGGTTGCTCAGACGATGGACCGAACCGATCGGCAGGTAGGCGGCCTCGTTCTCGTGGCGCAGGATCACCTGGTCGTCGATCGTGACTTCGGCCGTGCCCCGCACCACGACCCAATGCTCGGCGCGATGGAAGTGCTTCTGCAACGACAGGCGCTGGCCGGGCTTGACCATGATGCGCTTCACCTGGAAGCGCTGTCCCGTGTCGATGCGCTGATACCAGCCCCAAGGGCGGTACATGCGCAGGTGCTCGTCCACCTCGAGCCGCTTCCGGGCCTTGAGCTGGGTGACGAGGTCCTTCACCGAATCCGACCGGTCGCGCGACGTGACCAGCACGGCATCGGGCGTCGCGATGACGACGACGTCGTCGAGCCCGACCACGGCCGTCAGCAGCCCGTCGCTGTGGACCAGGCTGTTGCGAGTCTCGACGACCTCGACATTGCCCCTCAGGGCATTGCCGCGTCCGTCTTGCGGCGATGCGTCCCAGAGTGCTCCCCAGGTGCCGATGTCCGACCAGGGAAATGCGACCGGCAGGACGCCCGCCATCCGGGTCCGCTCCATGACGGCGTAATCGATCGAGATCTTGGGCGCCTTGGCGAAGGCCTCGGCATCGAGCCGCAGGAAGTCGAGATCCGACTGAGCTTTGTCGACGGCGGCGCGCGCGGCCGCCAGAACCTCGGGCGCGTGTTCCTCGAGCTCTTTCGCCATGACATCGGCCCGGAACAGGAAGTTGCCGCTGTTCCACAGATAGCCCTGGTCGATGTAGCGCGTGGCCGTCTCGACATTCGGCTTCTCGACGAAGCGCTCGACCCTGGACGCCTTGGTGCCGGAGATCGGCATGCCGGGATGGATATAGCCGTAGCCCGTGGCGGGCGTGGTCGGCGTGACGCCGAGCGTCATGATGTAGCCGGCTCGCGCGCCATCCGCCGCATCCCGGCAGGCCATGACGAAAGCCTCCGTGTCGCTGATCAGGTGATCGGCCGCGACGATCAGCACGATCGCGTTCGGGTCCTGCCGCTGCCCGAGGCAGGTCGCGACCGCGACCGCGGCGGCCGAGTCGCGGCGCATAGGTTCCAGGACGATCTCGGCCGCGATGCCGATCTCGTGCAACTGCTCGGCCGCGATGAAGCGGACATCGCTCGATGCGAGGATCAAGGGCTTCGCGAAAACGGGATCGGCGAAGCGCTGTGCCGTCGTCTGGAAGTTCGACAAGTCTTCCAGGAACGGGATGAACTGCTTCGGCATGCTCTCGCGGGAGGCTGGCCACAGGCGGGTCCCCGAGCCACCGCACATAATGACGGGGATGATGCGGCCTGCGCCGGCACGGGCGGGGGAGCCCTGGCTCGACGAGGCGTGTGGCCCGGACGCTCCGATGCCGAAGTCTGGTGCTGTTGTGGGGGAAGCGGTTGCCATCGATCGGCTCCTCATTCCATTCTATGGGTTGACGGAATCCTCGACAGGGTACCGGGATAGGGGTCTCCTTGTCGACGCCCTCGCTCGTGTCGAAGTAAACGGTGCCCGTGGTCGGCGAATGTGGACGGGTTGACCGCTGCATGCGCCGAAGGAAGGTTGAGGCCCGGGACGCTGACCGCCAGAGCATGTTCACCAAGCGGTGACAGGATGACAACGCTACGGCCACGATGCCGGCGTCGCGCTGCAGGAGCCCGCCATTCTGGACACCTTGACCACCGACCCGTCCCGCCCACTGCTCGTGGCCGGCCCGGCTCCCGGTCCGTCCGTGAGGCGAGAGGCAGACGAGGGTTCCGCAGCGCCCTGCCCGGAGCAACGATCGACGACAACAAATTCGACCGACGACACGGTTTGCCGCGCCACGTCGGGGGGTGCCCGCGTCAAGCTGGAGCGTCGACAGGGCAAAGGTCACGTCATCCGCCGCATGTTTGCCGACATCCAGGCGATTGATTTGTTCTGGTCGATGGCGACGATACCTGCGAAGCGAGGGTTGCGGCGAAGGCGAGCAGCATCGTCACACGGGAGGGCTGCGACTTCGTCAACGTCGCCGCGGGTCTCGACATCGACGCAGGCCTATCGGCCCGGGCATCGTTTCGGTAACCTGGTCCTGACTCAGATGGTCGGGTCGTTCTTCGGCCGGGAAAGCTCGGATATGCTGTCGGGCTACAAGGGGATGTCGCGGCGTTTCGTGAAATCCTTTCCCGCCATGTCGGGCGGCTTCGAGACCGAAACGGAATTGAGGGTTCACGCGCTCGAGATGCGGATGACCATGGCGGAGACCGCCGCGCCCTATCGCGAGAGACCGTCGGGCCCGACGAGCAAGCTGCGCACCTATCGAAACGGCGCACGGATCGTGATGCTGATCTCCCGCCTCGTTAAAGACGGGCGGCCCCTCCAGTTCTTCGGCACCCTCGGCCTTGCGGTCGGGTGTCTCGGCCTGTTGCTGGGCCTGCCTGTCGTCCTGACCTTCTTCGAAACCGGCCTTGTTCCCCGTCTGCCGACCCCGGTCCTCAGTCTGGGGCTGGTGGTCCTGGCCTGGCTGTCGATCTTCGCCGGCGTCATCCTCGACGTGGTCACCAAGGCGCGACAAGAGGTCAAGCGCCTGACAGACCTGTCGATCGAAAGGTTCGGTGTCGATTGAACCTCGCAAGACCCGGGCTTCTGTTGCGCTTCCGGTCCGACGGGGGACAGTTCCTGCGGTTTTGTGTCGTGGGCGGCATCGGCTTCTGTGTCGATGCGGCGGTCCTGACGCTCCTGGTCGGGGCCGCGGGCATGGACCCCGTTGCGGCCCGCTTCGCGTCCTTTGCATGCGCGGTCCTCGCGACCTTCGAACTCAACCGGCGCTGGGCCTTCGCGGGTGCGCCACCGCAGCCTTACTTTCACCGCCTCGCGGCCTATCTCGGCGTGCAAGGCGTGGGCTTCCTTTTCAATCTGGGCGTCTACTCGGCCTCCTATCTGCTCTTGCCGGCCCCGTTCAACGCGCCCGTGCTGTCTCTGGCCTATGCTTCGCTCCTGGCGCTCCTCGTCAACTTCGCCGGTGCCCGGTTCGTCGTGTTCCGGCGAAGAGCCTGATCGCGCTCAAAACGGTCAAGCATGGCTTGGGCCTTTCGGTCCGGGAGTGACGGCTCATGACCGGCGTGGCCGACGCGGCGATCCTGTCGAACGCCTGAGATCAGAGCAATCCGGACCTCGATCCGTTCATGAGCTTGGCTCCACCTCGCATTCGGGCCGACAGCGCCAGTTTGTACCTTTTGCACGAAAAAGGCCCGGCAGACCGGGCCTTCGCTGGTTCTCTACTATCGGCGGCCGACTGGCCAGTCGCCCGCACGGCCCCGCGTGTCAGCGCGCCGTGAAGACGCTGAACGTGCCTTCGAAAGGCTTATAGGCGTCCTTGCCGACGGAGGTCAGCATCTCGCCGACCTTGGTGGCTTGCGCCATCATGCTGGCGTAGGACGCCTTGGCATAGTCGGTCTGGACCTGGACGACGGCGTCGAGGCTCTTGGTGCCGAGCAGGCGGGTGACTGCAGCAGAACCGTCTTCCATGCTCTTCTTGGAAAAGTCGGAGGTCTCGGCAGCGATCTGCTGGAGACCACGGGACACCGCAGCCGCGGAGGCGGTCGCGGCCTCGATCTGACTCTTGCCCAGTTTCTGCATGTCTTCGACGGTCTTGAACATGGTGACACCCTTTCTGAAAGTCGCGATGCACGCGACCAGAAAGCACGATACGCATTCCGTCGAGCTCGCAGCATCGACATAGTTGCGTTGCAACATTCGGTCAACGGCCGTTTGTGCATCGCACCATTCGCAAAAACCTCTCGACTGCGCTCACGCAGCGTTAACCGAGGTGTAACCGCGATCCCCTACCGTTCCCGACTGTGCCCTTTCGATCACGTGCGGGCCGTCGTGACGGGCCGCGGATCGGCTTAGCCGGTTCGGAGTGGGATGAGTCATATGGTCGTGCGTAGCGTGGCTAAGGTGTGGGTGCGTCTTGTCCTGCCCGTTTCGGCAGCGGTCCTCATGCTCGCCGCAGCGGTTCCGGCGCAGGCCCGGGGACATCTCTTCCATCGCCACGCCTTCAGTCAGCACGTCCCCCACTCGGCTCGGGTGGCGCTCGGCGGCACCGGCCCGAACTTCTCTGCGATCGTCGTGGATGCCAATACCGGTCGCACCCTCTACGCCGTGAACGAGGACGCGCCGCGTCATCCGGCCTCCATCACGAAAGTGATGACCCTGTACCTCCTGTTCGAGGAGTTGCAGAAGGGCCGCATCTCGCTCGACAGTCCCCTGCAGGTTTCAGCCCACGCGGCTGCCCAAGCCCCGACGAAGCTCGGGCTTCGGGCCGGATCCACGATCGCGGTCGAGAACGCGATCAAGGCCATCGTCACGAAATCGGCCAACGACATGGCCGTGACCGTGGCCGAGAACCTGGCCGGAGACGAGGTCAGTTTCGCCCAGCTGATGACCCAGAAGGCGCATGCGCTCGGCATGACCCACACGTTCTATCACAACGCCTCGGGCCTCCCCGACATGCGCCAGATCACCACGGCGCGGGATCTCGCCCTTCTGGGCCGAGCCATTCACGACCGCTTTCCCCATTACTACCACTACTTCTCGACACCGAGCTTCACCTATGCCGGGTCGTTCATGCCGAACCACAATCACCTGATGAGCCGGGTGACCGGCATGGACGGCATCAAGACCGGGTACACCAACGCTTCCGGGTTCAACCTCCTGAGTTCCGTCAACCGCGGCGGACGCCATATCGTCTCGGTGGTCATGGGCGGCAAGACGGCGGCGAGCCGCGACAGCATCATGCAGTCGCTGATCGAAGGTCACATCGAGGAGGCGTCCGCGACCCCGACCACGCATGTAGCGGAGGGTCGTCCGACCGAAGAGGCGGCGCCGACGCCGATCAGGTTCGCGCCGGAACCCAAGGCCGTCGAGCGCGACCCCATGCCCGATCGCGGAGACGTGGCACAGGACGCCGCAGAGGACGAGGAGGCAGCCTCGCCGGTAGAGCTGCATCCGCCGCGCGGCCCGAGCCTCATCGCACCCGAGATGGCCGTACCCCCTCCACCACTCCCGAGCCAGCGTCCTCGTCTGGCCTCCCTGCAACGGCCCGACCACGTGAGCGACGACAAACCCCGACCGGCCTTTATCGCCGGTGCTCAGAGAGCCGTCGACCCGAGCCATGTCCCGCCCCCCCTGGCAGCGGAGCGGGGTCTCTCGGGCGACGGATCGACGAACCGACGGGTCCTGGTCGCTTCCGCCGGCAACGTCCCGGTCGCGACCGCTACGCCCTCGAGCCTGCATTGGGTCACCGGCCCGGCCCCGGTGCGCCGCGGCCCGAGTGCCGACGATGCCAAAGTGACGGCGGGCAGCAAGGCCCAACCGATCGTCGCCGAAACCGCAGTCGACAAAACCGGCAGCCTCGGCCCGAGAAGTGGCGCTGTCGCGGGGATTCCGCACGACGAGGCCCGCGCCCCTGGCGCCAAGGGCGATTGGGTAATCCAGATCGGCGCCACCGACAATGAAGGCGCCGCGGCCGAGCTCCTGAGCCGTGCCAGGATCGAGAGCCGCTCGGCGCTCGCCTCCGCCAAGCCCTTTACCGAGAAGGTCCAGAAAGGCGATTCGACGCTCTACCGCGCACGCTTCGCGGGCCTCGCTCCGGCCGAGGCCGAAACGGCCTGCAAGACTTTGAAACGTTCGGGCTTCGCGTGTTTCGCCACCCGGAACTGATGGGCCTCCCCGCTCTGCGGCCTTCGCCGCCGAACCACATTTAGCAGTCGAACCTCGCCCGGGGCTGGATCACCACGCCCCAATCCAGCTCCCAGTCTTCAGGCGGAACATCACGGATGTCGTCGCATCAGGACGTCTTTAGCTTCGTTCACCCGGGCCGCCAGATCGGTGGACCCACCGTGGTCTGGATGGGCCTTCTTCATGACGGTCCTATGGGCCCGCGCGACCTCCTCCCGGCTCGCGCCTTGCGTAAGACCAAGAAGCTTGTAGGCCTCCTCCTCCGACATGGCGCCGGAACGGCCACCCGCCCTGCCGCCCGCGCCCGCCGAACCTTTACGGCTCCCCGCGTGTCCCTGGTCCTGTTCTGCAGCACGCCATCCGGGAAACCGGCGGTCGAAATAAGCCTCTAGCAGGCGAGCGCCCTCGATATCCACCGAACGGCAGAAATCGTAGAGCGTCACAAGCCGCTCGCGGTCGAGCTGCATGAGGCTCGCCCCCTCGAAAGGTCCGGCCAGCACGGTGCCGGTCATGACACCGGTCGTGTGGTCGAGCTCCATCTCGATCGTCGCGGATCGCACCCTCGACATGCGGCCGCGTTTGGTACCCGCGGGCCTCGCGCGGCGCAGCGTGCTCCAGACGCCCGCGGTGCGACCACTCGCGAGCCAGAAGCCCAGGCCGCCGAAGCCAAGTGCCAGATCGATGCGCCCTCGGATGAGCATGAGCAGCGCGAAGCCGAGCAGCACGACGCCTGCGCCTTGTTTCATCCGAGCCGCCATCAGGGCGGGGCTGGCACGAAGGAATTGGCGGAGCAGCGTCGAGCCGATCCACAAAAGAACGAAACCGGCGACGAGCGGAACCATGGAACAGTCCCGCCTCAGCGCATTTGCGACAGGAGCAGCCGGGCGGCCGCCGGATCACCGGCCTTCGCCTCGGCTTCGAGCGCCAGACTGCCACCGGCCGCGTAGGCGGCGGCGGCCGACAGCAAGGCGCCGAGCTTCCCGGGAGCAGAGGCGTCGAACGCCGCATAGGCACCCCCGGTCAACCTGGCGATCTCGCGAAACGCGCGCTCGGCCGCGGGATCTCGACCCTCGTGGAACATGAAGGCCTTCAACCCCAGAAGCGCAAGCTCGCCGGCCTTGGCACAGAGCGGATCGATCCGCTCCTCGACGGCATCGCCGACATAGACCAGAGCGCCCGTCCTGGCCCGCTTGGCCTCGTCGCGGGCGTGCGTCAGCACGCGCCCGATCTGGGTGTTGCCGCCCTCCACATGGATGCGGGCCATGAGCCGCCTCAGGCCCGCGCCGCCCGACACGAAAGACGATGCCTTGCACTCACGCAGGCCGCGGAAATAGACGAGTTGCACGTCGAGTCCGCCGAGCTTCGCTGTGGCATCGAACATGCGGCCCTGCAACGCGATCGCGGCATCCCACGTCGGTTGGCGGCTCATCGTCGCATCGAGGGCAAAGATCAGCCGCCCTCTTCCCGTACCCGCACCCGTGGTGGCCGGCGAAGCGGCCGACTTCAGGAAAGCGTCGACGTCCCCGGAGCCCTGGGATGCACGGCGGTCGATCGCACGTTGATCGTCGGTCGGGGGCAAGGCGAAACCTCGAACTACCAGGATACACGATGATGAGTAGATCGTGCATCATCGAAACTTCGCAAGCTGCATTCCAGCGGCAAATGATGTTCGGCAGGCCTCAGATCAGCCCCAAGTCACGCAGTTCGCGCCTCAAGGTCTCGGGCATGGCGACGATGTCGGGAGGTCCGCTCCCGAGATCCTGAGGGGCATCGCCCTGGTCGAGGTAACGCCAACCCTGAAACGGGCGGCATGGGCGCGTTTCCACCTCGACGAGCGTGGGTTCGAGCACGAGGTGGCATCGTCCGACACCGTCGTGGTCCGTGAAGGGGCGAACGGCCCTCAACCGCTGCCGGACCGAGATCTGCCCCTTCACGACCCAGAACAGCGAGCCGCCGTCGATCAGTTCGGCCGCCCGCTTGGGAACCATCCTGGTCGTATGGCGCTGCTCGGGAGTCTCGCCGACCCGCCGCTGCTCGTCGAGACGTGCTGCGATCCAGCCTTCGAGGTCGGCTATGCTGTCGGCACCGACACAAAGTTTCAGCAGGTGAAGCGGCATGGCCTATTCTTGGCCTGGGCGGCACCGCGGCACAAGTCGCCAATGCCGGCTGTCCCCCGCTCAAAAGCCACAGGCCGGCCATGCCGCGCTCGTCGGGTGAAGCGCAACCTTGACCCTGACGGCGGCATTGTGGAAACCGGGGGTGAGCTTCACGTTGAGGCGCTACGACGCACGCCGCCGCGCGCGAGGAGATCATTCGATGTCGAAACCGAACCGCCGTTCCGTCCTCCTGGGGGTCGCGAGCCTCGCGGGCGCTACACTCGCGGGCGCTACATTCGTCCCCCTCGCGGCCAGGGCCCAGGAGGTCGATGCCTCCGAGATCTACGGGCCCGTCACCGGCGAGCCATTCCCGGTCCGCGGGATCGACCTTTCACGGGTCAACCCCCGGTTTTTGCGCACCCTGGTCGACTATCCGACGGAACAGCCGGTCGGGACCATCGTGATCGACCCGGCGCATCATTTCCTGTATCTCGTGATCGATAACGGACAGGCGATCCGGTACGGCGTCGGCGTGGGGCGGCAGGGCTTCTTGTGGTCCGGGACGGCATCGATCGAAGCCAAGCGCGAATGGCCGGACTGGTACCCCCCGAAGGAGATGTTCGAACGCCAGCCTGAGATCGTCAGCGAGATGTCGAAGCTGCAGAGCGGCATCGGCATGCACGGCGGCACCGGCAACCCGCTCGGGGCTCGCGCCATGTATCTCTACAAGGACGGCAAGGACACGCTCTACCGTATCCACGGCACGATCGAACCCTATACGATCGGCACCAGCGTCTCGTCGGGTTGCATCCGCATGATCAATCAGGACGTGCTCGACCTCTACCAGCGTGTCGATGTCGGGACCAAGGTCGTCGTGCTCGGCGATGCGGTCCCCACGAACCAGGTCTCCCAGAACAGGCGCCGGGCCAAGCCGAGCCCCGAGGATGCCCAACAAGCGGGGGTGCCGGCGGATCCGCGACCAGTCTACGATCCTGCCCAGGATCCCGATCAGGCGTATTGAACGCTACCGTCTCTGTCGTGTGTCAGTTCAGCCTAGAAGCTCGAGCCAACAGTCGTCATTGTGAGGAATGTCACAACGAAGCAACCCAGCCCGTGACGCCGGATGAGCTGGGTTGCTTCGCCATGCTCGCAATGACGGCTGCTGATGCCATTGGCATCATCTTCGATTCCTCGACCTTCACTATCCTTCGCCGGCCCTACTCGGCAGCCTCTGAGTAGTCGGGCGCGTAGGGGCGGATACCCGGGCGCAATCGCGTCGCGTCGATGGTCGGTTCATCCGCTTCACCGACGAGCCGTCCGAGCAGGCGGCCGAGCAGCCGCCCGGCGTCGTCGAGGATGGTGAAGACGGCCGGCACGAAGAGAAGCGACAGCACGGTCGAGACCAGCAGGCCGCCGATCACCGCGATCGCCATGGGGGACCGGAACTCGCCGCCGTCGCCGAACGCGAAGGCGGAGGGGATCATGCCCGCCACCATGGCGATGGTGGTCATGACAATGGGCCGCGCACGCTTGCGGCCCGCCTCGACCAGGGCTTCGAGCCGCGGTGTCCCGCGGCGGATCTCCTCGACGGCGAAGTCGATCAGCATGATGGCGTTCTTGGTCACGATCCCCATCAGCATGAGCACGCCGATCACCACCGGCATGCTGATCGGCCGATCCGTGACGAGCAGCGCCAGGATGGCGCCGCCGATCGAAAGCGGCAGCGAGAACAGGATGGTGATCGGCTGGGTGAAGCTGCCGAACAGCAGCACCAGGACGCCATAGACCATCATCAGCCCTGCGCCGATCGCCAGCGCGAAGGACGAGAAGACCTCGTTCATGATCTCGGCGTCGCCTGACTGCCTGATCTCCACGCCATGCGGCAGCGCCTTGGCGGTCGGCAGTCGATAAAAGGCCGTGAGGCCCTCGCCCAGCGGGTGCTGGCCCGCCATATCGGCCTCGACCGTCACCCGACGGGCCCGGTCGAAGCGCGCGATGGCGGTCGGACCACGCCCGACCTTGAAATCCGCCACCGAGGCGAGCGGCACGCCGCCCGAGGCCGTGGGGACCCTGAGCTGTTTCAGGACGTCGAGGTTCGAGCGGGCACCCTCGTCGAGCTCCACTCGGATCGGGATCAGACGGTCGCCGGCATTGAACTTCGCGAGGTTGGCATCGACGTCGCCGAGGGTCGCAACCCTGATGGTCTCGGACAGTGCCTCCGTCGAGAGGCCGAGATCCGCCGCGAGCCCAGGCTTCGGCACGATCTCGAGTTCGGGCCGGTCGAGATCGGCGGTCGAGGTCGGGTTGGCGAAGAGCGGCACCGTCCGCATCTCGCTGGCGAGCTGGTCGGCCGTGTCGTCGATGGCCTTGATGTCGCTGCCGGCGATGGTCAGCTGCAGGTCGCGCTGACCGTTGTCGTTCATGAACCAGTAGCGGATATCGGGGACCGCGGCCATGTCGCGGCTGATCTCGGCCTGAACGGCCTGCTGCGTGACGCTCCGCCTGCTCTTGTGAACGAGATTGATCACCAGCGTGGCCTTGCGCACCTCGGCCGTCCCGCCGAGGATCTGGCCGCCGTAGACGAGAACCGATTTGACCTCCGGGATGGCACGGAGCCTTTCCGTGATCCGACGGGTCACGGCGGCGGTGTCGTCGAGACGCGAGCCTGGCGGCAGTTCGACGGCCAGGAGCGAACGCGCATTGTCTTCGGCCGGCAGGAGCCCGGACGGCAGGAGTTGGGTCGACCAGAGCGACAAGGCAAAGAGCGTCAGGCCGGCCGTCAGGGTCAGCCAGCGATGACGCACGGACCAGCGGACGATAGCCGAATAAGCGCGGATCGCCGCGCTGTCGCGCTGCAGGGAATCGGGATGCGCCCGCAGGAAATAGGCCGCGATGACCGGCGTCAGCAGCCGCGCCACGACGAGCGAGAAGAACACCGCGATCGCGACCGTCAGGCCGAACTGCCGGAAGTACTGGCCCGGGATGCCGCCCATGAAGCTGACCGGCGCGAAGACCGCCACGATGGTCATGGAGATGGCGATCACGGCGAGGCCGATCTCGTCGGCGGCCTGGAGCGACGCCCGATAGGCGGATTTGCCCATCCGCATATGCCGCACGATGTTCTCGATCTCGACAATGGCATCGTCGACCAGGATGCCGGTCACGAGCGTGATGGCGAGCAGGCTCACGGCATTGAGCGAAAAGCCCAGCATGTCCATGATCCAGAACGTCGGGATCGCCGAGAGCGGCAAGGCCACGGCCGACACCAGCGTCGCCCGGAGGTCGCGGAGGAACAGGAACACCACGAGGACCGCCAAGACCGCGCCCTCGACCAAGGTCTCCATGGCCGAGCGGTAATTGCCGATCGTGTAGTCGACCTGGTTGTCGACTCGCGAGAGGGTGAATTCGGGATGCGCCTTGCCGATGAGCGCCAGTTTGCGCGACACGAGATCCGCGACGGTCGCGTCGCTGGCACCCTTGGCGCGCGTCACGCCGAACGCAACGACGGGCTTGCCGTCGAGCGACGCGAAACTGCGGGGCTCGGCGGCCGCATCGGTCACGGAGCCGAGTTCGTCGAGCCGCGCCTTCCTGCCGCTGCCGAGCCAGATCGGCAGAGCCGCGAGGTCCGCCACCGTGCGGGTGCCGGCCAGGGTACGGATGGCCTGTTCCTGGCCGGCGATTTCACCCCGCCCGCCCGCGAGATCGACGTTGGTGGCCCGCAGCTGGGCGTTGACGCTGGCCGCCGTGACGTTGAGCGAGAGGAGCTTGCGCGGATCGAGCGACACGCGGATCTCACGGTCGACGCCGCCCGACCGGGTGACGCCACCGACCCCCTTGATGCTCTGCAGTTCGCGCGCCACCGTGTCGTCGACGAACCACGAGACCTGCTCGACCGAACGGTCCGGCGACGAAGCCGCATAGGTCACGATCGGCAGGCCTTCGAGGTCGAAGCGCTGCACGATCGGCTCGTCGACCGTCCGCGGCAGTTCCGTCCTGATCTTGCTGACGGCATCCTTCACGTCGTTGAGGACGCGATCGATGTTGACCCCGATATTGAACTGGATCGTCGTCGACGACGATCCGTCGCTGACCGACGATATGATGTGCCAGATGCCCGGAACGCCAGCCACGGCATCCTCGACCTTCTTGGTCACCTGGGTCTCGAGTTCGGACGGCGCTGCGCCCGATTGCGTGATCAGGACCTGGACGATCGGGATATCGATGTTCGGCATCCGAGTGATCGGCAACGCGCGGAAACTGACGATGCCGAGGATCACGAGGACGAGGAAGCTCACGACGGCCGGCATGGGCCGTCGGATCGACCAGGCCGAAATGGCTAATCTCATCGGCTGGCCTCTTGGTCGGCCGCCAGAGGCCGAATGACATCGCCCGCCCGCAGGAAGGCTGCGGCCCGCGCCACGACGATCTCGCCCGGTTTCAGGCCGTTGCGGATCTCGATCTCGTTGTCTGCCGTGAGGCCGGTCTCGACGGAGCGGCGCTCGATCCGGTCCCCCTGCCCTACGACTTCGACCGACCAGGTGCCGTCCTGGCCGGTCACGGCGGAGGTCGGAACCCCGATGCCATCGCGATGCGCGATGGCGATCACGGCGGTCGCGTAAGAGCCGATCCGGCCCGCGGCATCGCCATCGAGCGCGATCCGGACCCGCCCGAGCCTCGTCGCCTTATCGACCTCGCTGGAGATCAGCCGCACGCTCCCATTGATGGTCGTACCGGCTCCCGCGACATCGACGGCGGCCGTCATGCCGAGCCGCGTCCGGGCCAGGACATTGTCCGGCGCCTCGGCGTCGAGATCGATCGCGCCATCCTCGATGATGCGGTACAGCGCATCGGCCCCGCTATTGGCGAGGGCACCCAGACGGGCGGTCCGCCGGCTGACGATCCCGGCCACCGGAGCCCGAACCTCGGTGCGGGCGACCCGCACGTCGAGTTCACGACGCTGCGCTTCCTGGCTGCGCCTGTCGGCCTCTGCCACCGCGAGAGCGCTTCGGGCTCCCGCCAACTGGGCTTCGGAGGACCGCGCCGCCGAGGCGCGCTGATCGAGCGCCGCCTGCGACATGACGCCGGCGTCGAGGCGCTTGCCGCGCTGGTAATCGGCCTGCGCCTGCGTATCGGAGGCCGCGAACTGGGCGATGGCGTTCTGAGCCTGGGCCATGGCGGCATCGGCGCGGGCCAGCGCGGCGTCGCTCTCGGCCTGCAGCGCATCGAGTTGGCTCCGGTCGAGGCGCGCCAGGACCTGCCCTTTCTGGACGTGGTCGCCGTCCTCGGCCAAGACGTCGGTGATCCGCAAACCGTCGATCTGCGGCCCGACCATGGCCTCCTCGCGGGCCACGAGGGTTCCCGAAACGAAGAGCTGATCCCGGAAGGGGCGTGTTGCGGCCGTGACCACGGTGATGGCGGGCGGAAGGGGTGCCGTGGCCTCCCTGACCTCGCCCGGTGTCCCGGCACGGTCGGTCGGGTGTTCCGGGGCGAGCTGCGCCAACCGGTCGGCCGCCGCCCCGAGGCCCACGTGCTCCAGGGCCATGCGCAGCGCGGGCCGGGACGCCGGGAGGAAGAGGTCCGCGGCCACAGCCGTTGCGGCAACCAGGAGAAGAATGAACAAGACCCGACGGATACGTTTCATGCCGGCACGTTCCTCGGGTTCGAAGCCCCCGGCCGCACGGCCCCCGAGAACAGGGCCTCGAAGATCCCCATCGCCAGAGCCACCTCCGCCTCGCCGTCGAAGCCAGCCTCGATGGCGCGCCGCTTGAAGAGCCCCGCCATGACGGTGAGGAGCACGCGTATCGTGAAATCCGGGTCGAGACCGGCCGCACGGGAGGGACCCTCGACGACATCGAGAAGGCGGATCCTGACGTCGGCGTCGATGCTGCGGCAGATGGCGGCGACTGCCGGGTTGCGCCCGGCTTCGGCCCAGATCTCCAGCGCCATCTGGGCGCAGGCCACCGGAGCGTCGACGAGATGCTTGCGCAGCATCGGTTCCATGGCCGAAAGCGGATCGTCGGCCGCGGCCAGGAGCCTGAAATCTTCCGCCATCGCGGCCTGATCACGTTCGGCCAGGCCCGACACCAGCGCTTCCTTCGATCCGAAGTAGCGGTAGAGGTTGCCCGCGCTCATCCGGGCCTCGGATGCCACGATCTGCATCGTGGCCGCATGAAAGCCATGGCGAGCGAAGGCGCGTTCGGCGGCCTCCAGAATCCGGGTTCGACGATCGTCGTCCGGCTCCCGGGTCAAAACGCTGACAGACATCACGGCTCCGAGAATGAACGTTCATTCTCGTAATAGGAGAGTCTGGCGCCATCAAGGCGCGGGTTGTCGCGGGGCTTCGGAGGCGCCAGAACCTGGCGCCATCAAGGCGCGGGTTGTCGCGGGGCTTCGGAGGCGCCGGAACCGGCGCCGGATCTAGAGGGCGTCGTAACGGGCGATGCGCCATGGCTCGGCCTTCGCACCGGCGATCCAGCTCTGCCAGGCCGGCAGGGCCATCATGGCCGCCATATAGTCGCGAGTCTCGGGCAGAACGTCGATCGCGTAGGCCTGGAAGCGGTTGACCACGGGCGCCCACATGGCATCGGCCGCCGAGAAATCGCCGAACAGAAAGGCCCCACCCTGCCCGTAGCGCCGGCGGGCATCGCGCCAGGCGGCCTCGATCCGATCGATGTCGGCGCGCACCTCCGGGCCGATCGGAACCGGCTTCGGCTCGCGTCGGAAGTTCGTCGGGCAGGCCTGCCGCAAGGCCTGGAACCCGGCATGGATCTCGGAACTCAAGGCGCGGGCGATGGCGCGGGCGGCGCGATCCCGCGGCCAGATCGGCCGATCGGGGAAGGTTTCGGCGACGAATTCCACGATGGCCAATGATTCCGGCATGACGAGGCCGTCGGCGTCGAGCACGGGCACCCTGCCATTGGGACTGGCGGCCCCGATGGCGGCGCGGGTTTCGGGCTGGTCGAGCGGGATCACGGTCTCCTCGAACGGGATGCCGAAATGCGTGAGCAGGATCCAGGGTCGCAGCGACCAGGACGAATAGGCCTTGTTGCCGATGGTGAGATGAAACGTCACGCCGAACCCCTCCGCTGCCACGCCGCCATGTGGACGCGAGAGCGACGCCGCGACAAGCCAAGACTTTTCATGGGATCGATCACCCGAAGCGATCGGCGGTTTCGCCTTGCTTGGCGTCCCGCGTTCCATCCCCCTATAAGCGGGCGAGAGCGAACGGGGGATCGGGTCATGCTGCTGTCGCCCCTTGATGTCTCGGCTCTGGGGTTCTTCCTTTTCGGCTGGGCTGCCTATCACGTCCTCGTCGAGCGCTCGCGTTTCGGCCGGAACGCGCTCAACAATCGCATGAACGAATACCGCTTGCGCTGGATGCTCGAGATGCAGGCGCGCGAAGCCCGCATCGTCGACGCCTCTCTCCTCGCGACGCTGCAGAGCGGTACGGCCTTCTTCGCCTCGACATCGGCACTCGCGCTCGGCGGATCGCTCACGCTGCTGCGCGGCGCCGACGATGCCTTGCGGATCCTGTCCGACCTGCCGCTTGGCACGGCGGCGAGCCGCGCCGTCTGGGACCTCAAGGTCGTCGGGCTGGTGGTGATCTTCGGCTATGCGTTCTTCAAGTTCGCCTGGTCGTACCGCCTGTTCAACTATGTCGCGATCCTGGTCGGGGCGACGCCGTCGCCGAAGTCGGGGCGCCCGGACCAGCGCCGGTTGACGGCGCTCAGGGCGGCCGAAATGAGCATCGTGGCCGGCCGGCACTTCAACCGGGGGCAAAGGGCCTTCTTCTTCGCCCTCGCCTATCTCGGCTGGTTCATCGGCCCCGTCGTGCTCATCGTGACGACACTCTGCGTGGTCCTGGCCATTCTGGTCCGCCAGTTCGCCTCCGACGCGCTCTCGGCCGTGACGCTCGACCTCCCGGACGACGGCCCTGTCGACTCTCAAGGAGCCGGGAACACGTCGGCGATCCTGCCCGAGAGCCTGTAGGCCACGAGACCGATCCATTCGCGGGTGGCGAAGTCGAGCCGTGCGAGGCCGAAACTCAGCTGCAGGTTCGGCAGGGCATCGCGCCATGTCCCGGTCGTTCGGTAATCCACCGGATAGGGCACCACCGGAAAGCTCGCGGCCCGGAACAGACCCACGGATCGGGGCATGTGAAAGGCCGAGGTGACCAGGACCCACGTCTGTTCCGGAGCCGGCTGCAGCAGGTCCCGGACGAAGCGGGCGTTCTCGTCGGTGTTGCGTGACCGGTCCTCGATCGTGATGCGGTCGGGGTCGATCCCGAGCGCCACCCAGAGCCGCCGCGCGTCCTCGGCCTCTCCGCCGATCACCGGCACGAGGGCGTTGGAGCCGCTCGTATAGACCAGCCTCGCCTTCGGGAACCGGCGTGCCAGCGTTGCGCCCGCAGTAATGCGGGTGGCGGAATCGCTGATGGTGACCTGGCTCCGCGCGGCGCCGATCACCTGATCGATCGCGCCTCCGAGCACGATGATGCCGTCAGGTTGGAGGCCCTCCAGCGAGGCCTGCGGAAAGCGATCCTCCAGCGGGCGCAGCATCAGGGTTCCCACAGGCAGGAAACCGAGCAGCGCGAACGCCGGCACCGCGCCGACGAGGAGCCTCAGACCAGGGCGGCTTCGGCCCAGGACGACAAGCAGCAGCCCGAGCCCGGCGACGCCGCCCATGAGGTTGGTGGGGGCAGCGACGATCCACAGGAGTTTCGAGGCGAGGAAGAACAAAGGCCCGGATCAGCGACGGGACGACCGGGACAAGCTACGGTCAGTCCAGCGGCAGGGGCGAGCCCGACAGGAACTGCGCCCACTGATCCGGCGATCCGAAAAAGGCGTTGCGGTCCACGTGGCCTCGGATACCGTCGACATGGGCGTCCGACTGATACTGCCAGAAGTGCCATTTCCGGCCGGCGTAGCGCACAGCCGGATGGTATTTGGTGCTGCGGACCCAGATCGGGAAATCGTTGAGCGCCCCGCCGGACAGGATCCCGGCGTAGAAGTCGACCGTCGAGTAGATCACGGGCTTGCGACCGTAATGACGCTCCATCTCCTCCAGCATGGCGCGCATCTCGCGCAGAGTTTCCTCGCGGAAGAGGGTTCGCTTGCAGGTCGGCGACGTCGGGGTCAGTTCGACATCGAGAACGGGCGGCAGCATGTCGGGCTCGACCGGCACGTTCTGCTCGAACCAGGCCATCTGTTCCTGCCACGGCCGGCACCAATAGACGAAGTGATAGGCACCGCGCGGCACGCCGGCCTCTTTCGCCTCTTCGAAATTCGCCTGAAACTTGCTGTCGATCCGGTCGCCGCCCTCGGTGGACTTGATCCAGGCGAATTGCACACCCGAATCCCGTACGGCAGCCCAGTCGATGTTGCCCTGGTACTTCGAAACGTCGATCCCGTGCACGGCGAAATCGGTCGGCAAGGGACCGCCGAACGAGGCGGAGCTCTCCACCATCGGCGTCGCGGCACAACCGCCCAAGGCCAGGACGGCGGCCAGGATGCTGAGCACTCGAACAAACGTCATGGGCAGACCGCAACTCGTGGCGTTGACGGCGTTAGACTTAGAACCGACGTGGTAACGCGCCGTTAATGGCGCGGCAAGCGGCGCGAACGGTGTCATAGGATTGCCGCAGGCGCCCGACAAACCCTCCGCATGGTTTCCATTTGCCGAATGTTTCTCGCTCTTTCCGTCGCATCGGCGGCGCCTGCGGCCGCGGCATCCGCTTCCCCGGCGGCGGCCTGCGACAACCCGGACGCGCTCGGCACCAGCCGCACCCTGGAGGTCGGCGGTGCGCCCGAACTCGGCCTCAAGTCCTATCCGCAGACGCTGGCGCTCGACGACCACGAGGTCGTGCTCACGTTCGACGATGGCCCAGCGCCTTCGACGACCCCGAAGATCCTCGACGCCCTGAAGGCGCAGTGCGTGGAGGCGACCTTCTTCCTGATCGGCCGCAATGCCGCTGCCGCCCCGGCCCTCGTCCGACGCGAGATCGCGGAGCACCATAGCGTCGGTCATCACACCTGGGACCACCCCGCCGTGACGTTGCGCGGCCTGACCGAAGTCGCGGCCCTGGCCGACATCGACCGCGGCATGGCGGCCGACGACAAGGCCGCCTATGGAGCGTGGTCGGGCGAGCCGCGCGTTCCCTTCTTCCGCTTTCCGGGCTTCGGCGACACGCCTGCCCTCCTCGATGCGCTCAAGACCCGCCACGTCGCGGTGTTCGGCGCGGATCTCTGGGCTTCGGACTGGATCCCGATGACGCCCGACGCCGAACTCGCCCTCTTGATGGGACGCCTCCGGACGGCCGGACGCGGCATCATCCTGCTGCACGACATCAAGAGGCAGACGACGGACATGCTGCCGCGTTTCCTCGCGGCCCTGAAGACAGAGGGCTTCCACGTCGTCCATCTCGTGCCGGGCGACGGTGTCACGCCGACGCGTCCTGCCCCGGAAGGCTGGAGCTCCGAGACCGAGAAGACCCTGGCCCGCATGTGGCCGAACGCCGGAGCCGCGGTCAAACCCTCGAAGCCGATCGCGCCTGCCGCACCCGCGGCATCCGACGAGGACGGCGGTGCCGTGCCGCTGAAGGGCGGCGTCGACTGAGGACCCGCAGGGGAGAACCGACGTCGCTTGCGTCGGCCCGCCGCTGACCTCTCAAGGCGGCACGAGGGCATCGTGGATGGGCTTCACCCAGGTGCCGCTTCTCTTGTCGAAGACGATGAAATCGCCGTCGAACTGCCAGTAGCACCACGCCATCCCGTGCTGCTCGGCGGCACGGGCGACCGCGGACGTCCATGCGACGCGGGACGTCATGTCGCCTTTGCCATAGGCGCCGAATTCGCCGAGCAGAATGGGACGGGCATGGTCATGCGACCAAGCCGCGATGGCATCGAAGTCCCGCGCGACGGCGACGCGATCTGCCGGCGTCCCCCAGGTTATGCCGACGAGTTTCTCCCGGCTGGGCGTGGTCCATGTCGTCCCCTGGTGCGTGAAGGGGAAGGGCTCGTAGTAATGGACCGTGACGAGGATCCGGCGGTCCCGCTCGGGGAGCTTCAGTTGGGGCAGCGCCTGCGGATCGTCGAACCGGCCTGGCCCGATCACGACCCAGCGGGTGGGGTTGGTGCGCCGGATGAGGGCGAGGACGTCGATCAGCAACGCGTTCCATCGTTCCGGCGTAAGCTCGCCGTTCGGCTCGTTCAACGGCTCGAAGAGCACCGTCGCAGGTGACATCCGGTAACGCTCGGCAACTTGCCGCCAGAAGGCGAGCAGCCTCTCGCGACACGACGGGACGTTCTCGGAACAGGGACTCGAGTCATGCTCGTCGAGGATGATGGCGAGCCCGGCGCGGCCGGCCTCGCGGACCACCCAGTCGAGCGTTTCGAGCCAGCGCGGGTCGAGGCGCCTCGCGCCGTCCATGTGGGCGAAAGCCTGGAGGTTGACGCGAAGGGTTGAGAAGCCGCCTTGCTTGATGCGGGCGAAGTCGCCCTCCGTGAAACGCGCTGCCTGCCGGTCCCTCCAGATCGGATCGTACCCCAACACGTTGACGCCGCGACCGAGGAAAGGCGGCTGCGCCGCGGACGTCATGCCGCTTACGGCGAATCCGCCGAGAGCGAGAGAAAGCGCGACGATCACGCGCAGGCTCTGGATGACGGCCGGCGGCCTGCCTTGTCGAGCGATCCGGGAACAGGACATCATCGAGCGGCGCGGACTTGGACCGGCATCACGAAGCGCCGGGTGACGTGCATCAAGGCTCGCTCAATGGACCTATACGCGGCCAGCCCGAAGAGCACGGCTGACACGACCGCCACAGGTCTGGTCCAATGTCCGGTCGCCAGCGGCAGTTTCGTGATCAGCGCCGCGGCCGTCAGTAGGACGAAGACACCGTCGAAAGCGAACTGCTGAAAGAGGTAGATCGAAAACGACGCATCTCCGATCGATTTCAGCGCGACGCTGCGGGGCAGACGGCCGAGGCGCTCGAGCAAGAGAGCGACGATCACGAGGGCGGTGGCGATGCAGGCGAACGATAGGGCCGACAGGACGTGGCCGACGAGGAACGTCGCCAGCAGCAATGCCGCGCTCATCAGAACCGACGTCCCGAGGGAACGCTTCTTGAGATCGGCGCCGAAGATCGTTCCGATGACGATGCCGATGATGAACTCGAGAATGATGGGGTCGGTATAGGTTACGACGATGAGGTTGCCCGAGCGGAAGGTTGCATGGAACACGACCAGCCCTCCGAACACAATCGCCAGGGTCACGACCCGAAAGCAGCGCGGCAGCAAGAGGACGACAGCGAAGACGGCGTAGAAGAAGATCTCGAAATCGAGGGTCCACCCGACATAAAGGGTCGGCCAATTGCGGCCATCTGCATTCGCAGCCGGCACGAACAACAAAGACTTGAGCAATAGCCCGAGATCGGTCGAGGCACCAAAGATCCTGAAACCAAAACAGGCCAGAAGGAAAGCGAGACCCGTCGCAAACCAATACAATGGCACGATGCGAGCGACCCGCTGAAACAGGAACTGCTTCGGAGAAATGGCACAGCCCTCGGTCAGGCAGATCATGATGAACCCGCTGAGGATGAAGAAGATGTCGACCCCGTGAGATCCGTAGGCGACGAAAACCGGGATCGCTTGGTGGAACAGGACGACCGAAAGCGCCGCAACGGCTCTGAGGTACTGCACGGACCACAGCACTTTCTTTCCCTCGAGGATCTGTCGCGAGCCCTGATCGCGGTCGGCCATCGATCGGGACGGCGCTTCCGAGCGCCGTCCGTCAGGCCGCAGAACGGCTGTGGGTTCGACTGAACGCATGGACTTTTTCCAAAGCGCGTGCGCTGAGATCCGCGATGACCGTGTCTCGACTGAGTATCGGTTCGCGAGTCGAAAGCCATCTGAGGTTTGATGCTGCTGCGGCGCAAAGGCTTGCGTCGACCAATCGTGGGGGCTTCGGACGGGCAACGCGCCTGGCCGGAACGACGCTTCCAGAACCGACCCAACGCTGGCGCAGTCGCGACAGCCCTGGTTCCAGTTCCACCCACGAGCTCGGAGCCACGTGATAGGGTGCGTATTCGAGTCCGAGCGACCGCGTCCAGTCGGTCCACTTGAATCGATGAACGGTTCTGAGCGGGAGGACCGGTATCCAGGGAACCCTGAGGTTATCGGCAACGATGGCACCATGCATCGCCTCCGCGATCACGACCTCCGAGGCCGCGATCTCGTCGAGCACCTGTTCGACGGGGTTGCGGGGATCGATGAGATTGACTCCCGCCCACCGGCAAACGCGCTGCCAGTCACCGGAGTAGAAGCTCTCCCAGTGTGGGATGTAGGACGCTCGGAACCGCTTGGGCTTCGCTCCGCAATCATACACCGCGCGCAAGAGGATCGCACCGTCCGTGATCGCCGTCCTGCGGTCCAACCCCAAGGCCTCGGCCGTCTGGGGCCGCGCACGAAACTGAACGTCCACGTCTCGTCGACGACCGGCGGCGGCAAATACGCGCCGTAACCTGCGCCCATGACATGTTTGCGGACTTTCGGGGGATAGTCGTTCGACAGGACCGATCCGATGCCGATGAACACCACGCTCTCATCCTCATCGAGGACGTTACCGAGCAGTCTCGGCCAAAGCCAAGGATTGAGTTCATCGCCGAAGTTCGGAGCTTTCGGGTGGCGAAAGTACAATAGCTTCATTTGTAGGTCGTTCAGGAAAGTTCTATGTAGCGACGCCCGATCAGTCTAGCGCCAGTCGCTTTGAACATTAACGCGGGAGCAAGTAGAAATAAAGTAATGTCGGCGCGATATGCCGACTTCACGACACCGAAATCGATGCGCCTCGACAGAAACAAACCTCGCAGAGTGAGCCATATGAATTCGGTGCGGTAAGTCTTGATACGCTGGTCGATGGCATGCCGCACAGCCTCATCGTCACCGAACAAGGTTCGCGCACGAATGAAGCATTTCAGGTTATCGAGCACCAATTTAGGCCTGTCCGGGTGGCTCCAGGCGACGGACCCCATGTAGAGATCAATCCCATTGCCGCGGAAGACATTGAGAGACAGCGAGCAGCAGGTCTTCCGGGCAGCATGCGCGAGTTCGAGCGAGAAGAGATAGTCCTCGCCAGCGAACCTCAGCTTCTCGAAAAACCTGAGTTTGGCCATCGGCGCTCTTCGAAACACCACGGTGGACGTGTGAGCGAGATACCGGCGCACAATGGCGAGTGAGGCCGATCGCGTTGCCATATAGACGAGCGGATCCTCGGCTCCGGCGTGCCCGGATGAGGGGACCAGCGGCTCCGCAAGCTTGTAGAGGGCCTGTTCTTCACGCAGTTTGGCGAAGTAGGAAAGCGCACTGCCGGAGGGTTGGTGATCGCAGTAGTAGAAATCGCAGTCCTGACCTAGAGACTCGATAGCGGACTGAAGATGATCCTTCTGCCAAATATCATCCGAGTCCAGAAATGCCACGAAGTCCGTCGCCGGATCCACCTGATCGAGACCCGTGTTGCGAGCCGCGCCGGGGCCGCCATTGGGACGCGAGATGATACGCCACGTGATCTGGTGCCCGAGTTTCGCCGCGGCGCATTCCGCTTCGGGCGCGATCGGCGAACCGTCATCGACGACGAGCACCTCGACCGCGACATCCTCCGCGAGGTGCTGCTCCTTGATCGACCGTAGCGAGCGAGCCAGGATGCCGCTTCGACGTTGGAAGAACGGAATGACGACGGCCACGCGGATCATGGGTGGTTCCTTTCGCACTTCGAACGGAGGCGCCTCGTGTCCGGTCGTCCCTCAGGCATGATGGACCCGCCGGACGCGGGACACGGAGCGAACCAGCGATCCGAGACTGCCTGGAGCCAGCAGCGAGAGCACGCCCACATAGGCGATCGCGCCGGCAGGAACCTGCGCGGTCAGCCGAGCGAGAGGGACCGAGGCGGCGCATAGATTGTCGACGCAAACCGCTGCCGTATAAAGCGCAGCCGCAGCCGCCAAAGGCGGAAGCAACGGCCGCATGTACTCCTGCAACCCCAAGCCGAGCAAACGCAGCGTCATGGCGACCGAAACAGGCCAGACGGCATAGGATTTCAGGATGAACACGACGATCATGGCGTGCAGGCCATAGGGTGCCGATATGGCGTAGACCATCAGGTTGGTCACGCCTCCGAAGAGTTGGTAACCGAACCACCAGGAGGCCTTGCCGAAGCTCGTGATCAAGGCGGCCTGGATCGTGCCGATACAGGTGATGATGCCGAGCACGCAGAGCAGCGACAGAGGAAGCGCGGCGCCCTGCCATTTCGCCCCGAAGAGCGCGGGAACGAGTGTCGGTGCGGTTGCGGCGAGGCCGGTGAACAGCGGGAACGCGACAAGGCTGACGAATGAGGTCGCCCGTATGAACCCGCGGCGAACCAGCGCGGTGTCGCCTTGCGCGTTGGAGAAGGCGGGATGCGCCACGGCCGTGAGAACGCCGCTCGTCAGGTCGATCGCGATGGTGAAGACCCGCTTGGCAAAGGCGTAAAGCCCCACGGCCTCGGTCCCGAGAAACAGGCCGACGAGGAGTTGGTCGGCTTGGCCGCTGAGGAACTGCACGCCCCGTGTGCCAGTGGCGAAAAGGCCGTAGTGGCTGAGGTCTCGGAGGGCTTCGAACGAACCGAGGGATCGAGGCCGGTATCCGGACGCGAGGAAGACGACGCCGGTCGAGAGGGCGGCGGTCGCGACTTGCGACACGATGAGGGCCCAGATGCCCCGTCCTTCCAGGGCGAGGGCGACCGCCAGCACGCCAGCCGCCAATGTGGTCACGGCGGTTCGCATCACCAGGATACGAAAGTTCATGGAGCGGGCGATGAGCGAATTGGGCACGATCCCGAGTGCGTCGAAGAGGATGCGGCATGCCAGCACCGGCATCACGGTATCGAGAGCCGGCTTGCCGTAGACCGTGGCCACGACGTGTCCGCACAGGATGGCGGCGCCGGTGCACAGGCTGCCGAAAGCAAGGCTCAGCCAGAATGCACTGTCCTGATGGGCATCGCTCAGGGTTTTCCGCTGCACCAACGCTTCACCGAAGCCCGTCGGGAGTGCCATGCCGAAAAACGCCACCGCGGCTCCCGAGACGGCAGACAGCCCGAAGTCTTCCGGCGCCAGGAGGCGGGACAAGATCACGAATACCGCGAAGCCGGCGGCGTTGATGTAGAGCGCATTCACGGCCGACCAGAAAACACCCCGGTAGGCGCGGCTCACGTGGCCGCTCGCTTCGGTGTTGCTCAAGTGGTCAACTCTTCGCGGGCCGGTGAGGCTTCGACCGCGCCATTGAGCGCTCCTGCCCGGCCGGTCTGGCACAGCCTCTTCAGCAAAGCGATCAAGTCACTGCTGTCGTGATGGTCCACGAACGCGTCCGGAGGCGCCTGCAAGAGCCGGGACCGGGCCTGGTCATAAGCACGGGCATCGAGATGTCGCAGGAAATCCCCGACCGCCGCTTCGAGCGGCTCGTCGAAAGCAAAACCGTATCCGCGGCCCTCGACCAGACGCCCGGTCGCCGTCCCGCGTCGGGCGAGAGCGACGGTTCCGAGAAGACCGCCTTCGTAGATCCGGTTGGGAATGAGCCAATCGGAGTTGCTGCCGGCATCGATGTAGTCGACGCACCAGCTGAAATGGACGGGTCCGTAGATCGCGTCGAGATCGGCGGGGCTCGCGTAGGCGCCGATATACCGCATGCCGGGACGCTGCTCGAGGGCGTCTTCGATCTCGGCCACCGTCAGATCCTCGAGCGACGGTCTTCCCCCGAGGCGTATCTCCACCCGGTCGCCGAGCGTGTCGGCCAAGCCGCACAGTGCCGACAGGCTGCGGCGGCAGCGCAGCGTTCCGTACCAGCCGATCACCCAAGGTGGCCCGGCCGGCTTCCGCACCGTCGCCCGATCGGCCGACACCGAGGGCGGGACCTTGTTTTCGAGCAGGAACCAGCCGGTCCTGCGTTCCTGGACCGGGGCGAAATATTGGTCCACGAAGTCGGGCGAACTCACCACCAGGAGGGCGCAACGCCGGAGCATCACGCGTTCGGCCGCGCGGAAGACCATGCCGACGACATCCTGCCGCAGAAAGGGCCGTTGGATGTCCAAAACCTCGTAGGCCACGAGGGCGCGAGAGCTCGTCAGAGCCTTGGCGGCGAGCGCCACTGCCAGCATGTCGATGTTGCGGGCATAGATCACGTCGGCCACGCGAAGCGTCCCGCGGGACCGCGCGGCCCGCCAGACCCCCAGTACCAGTCGCGGGAGCCGGCGAATGTAGCTGCGGTCTCGCGTGGAGCCGAGTTCGACGTTGCGGAACATCGCCCCCGATCTCAGCCCCAGCCGATCCCGGCGAAACATGAATCCGACGACGGAGCACCCCTGCGCCACAAAAGCATTGGCCCGCTTGAGCACCGTACTCTCGTTGGCGTCGTGGCCGAAAAACGCGACCGTGAAGCCGCCGTCGTCCGTCATGATCTCACCTCCCTCAGCGTGACCGCGAAAGCCTGACGTGTCCGCTTGACCGTCGCGGCCAGAGGGAGGGTGGTTGCCACGGCGAGAAGAAGTTGCTGGAGGCTGTGGTTCTGAAACAGCGGACATTCGGCCGTTGCCTCGACGATGACGTAGATGACGAACATCGGTCGCCAGAGCTGAAGCACCAGCGGGTCTCTGGCCACGATCGAGAACGACCGGCCAACCGCCTTCATCAGACCCCAGCAGAAGACCGTCAGCCCGACACCGCCGAACGCTACGCCGACGTCGACGAAGTTGTTGTGGAAGAACCAAAGCTCCTGGCCGATGACATAGCGAAGGTAAGCCGCGCTGGTTTGGTCGCTTTCCCAAAAGGCCTTGTAACCGATGCCGATCACAGGCGCGGCGCGGATCTGGTCGAAACCGAACTGCCACAGCACGGTTCGACCCGACAGCGTGTCGTCTTTTCCGAGCTGTCCAAGGATGGCCGCTGTGACATTGCCGCCTGCGATCAGGATCGCGGCCAAGGCAGCCCCTCCGAGGATGGCCAAGCCGATGCAGAAACCGAAGCTCGTCGTGCCACGGCGATAGCAGAGCACCGGCGGCACGACGGCGAGCGAAAGAGCAAGCGCGAGCAGCGACGTTCCGGACCGCGAACCGAACAGGAGAACGGCTGCCGGCAAGATCAAGAGCGCCGCTAGACGCCGATGCCGTCCGTCCATGACCAGCACCACGCAGGACATGATCTGCAGCACCATCATGCTGCCCAGCACGTTCTTGTGCGGGTAGACGCCGGTCCAAGCTCCGTCTTCGGCGATGGCGGCGGGGGAATGCAGCGCGAGCAGCAGCAAGGAGGCGCATTCGCCGAGCGCCAGGCCCAGAACCAGAGCGAGAACCAGACGCCTCGTATCGAGGAGCGACGACGCCAAGTAGCCCACGAGCAACGTCATCAGCAGCTGCACGCCCTGGTAAAGGCTGGACCACGGGGTCAGTGACCAGAGCGACGACACCATCGCCAGAGCCGGCCAGGCCAGCAGCGATGGGTTGCCCAGGGCAAGATCGCCGATCCGTCCGCGGCCTTGGAGCATGGCCAGGATGGTCAGGAGATCCGCGGCAGCCCAGAAGGCTCGCTCGACGCCGTCCGCACCTAGCGCTTTCGAGCTTCCTGGGCCGCTGACGGCGAAGAAGAAGACCGCGCCGGCCAGCACTGTCGCCAAGCCGCTCCGATCCATCGAGCCCGTGTTCACGCCTTTCATGCAGCGGCCCGCGCTCTGAGCCGATTTTGATAGGCCGCATAGGCGTGGCCGCCTTGGAGGGCGCCCGGTGCGGTCTTGTTGAGAACGACGCCGAAGACCTTGCTCCGATCGAAGTCGAAAACCCGCAGCGTCTCCCCAAGAGCGCTGACCTGCGTCTTGCGCCATGTCGCGACCAGCACCGTCCCATCGAGGAACGGGGTCACTTCCCGCGTCGACACGACTTCCCCGACGGGCGGCAGATCGACGATCACACGATCGAAGCTCTGCCTTGCCTTGTCCAGGAGCTCGCGCATGTGATGGGACCCGAGCAGGTCGGCGTGGGCCACGGATTGTCCACCGGTCAGGACCGTCAGATGGCTGCCGGCCAGGTCCACGAGCGCATTGTCGAAGGAGCAACGGCCGGTCAGCACATCCGACAACCCCGTTCCGGCGGGAACGTCGAGCAATCGCGACAAAGTCGGGTTGAAGATGTCGGCGTCGATCAGCAGCGTTCGTCGATCGGGATGGCTGAACAGGAGTGCCAGATTGGTCGCGATGGTGCTCTTGCCTTCTCCGGACCGCGCCGACGTCACGCCGATGACCCTGTTGTCCTGCGCGAACCCGGCCATGACCAACTGCGTCTTGATCGACTGAACGGCTTGCGCGAACAGCGACGCGGGATCGTGCATGAGGAACTCGATCTTGAGCTTATCGCCGGCATGCCGCGACGGCACCGAAGCGGACGAGGCCAAGGCCAGCCGACGTCGCTTGAAATCCGGCTCGCGCTCCAGCACCGGCAGCATCGCGTAGCACGGTACCCCCAACTGCTCGACCTGGTCGGCATGGCGCAAGGATTGGTCCGTAGCGTTGCGGGCGAAAGCCGCCACGACCCCGAGACCGGCGCCCGCGATGAGGCCGAGGACGAGGGTCAGGAAGCGACGGGGCGAGCTGGGCGTCCGTGGCTTCGCGGCCCGCGAGATCACCTCAGCGGTCGCGATCGGGAAAGATTGCTGATTGACCGCGTCGGTGTAACGCTGAAGCAGACTCGTGTAGAGCGCATCGTAGGCATTGGCGGTGCGGTCATACTCTTTCGCCTGCACCATGGCCCGGCTCGTCACCGTCGACTGATTGAGCTGATCCTGAAAGGACGCTTCCAGGCTTTTCTGTCGAGCCAGCGCGACCTCGTAATTGCTTTGCAGAGTCTGCGAGATCCGCAAGATCTCGGCATACAGCGAAGCTTCGACACCTTTGAGATCGGCTTTCGTCTTGATCACGGCGTCGTGATTGGGGCCGAACTTGGCCTCCAGCTCCGACTCTCTCTGCGTCAGTTCGGCCGATTGTTCGCGGAGCTTGGAAACAACACCGTCCGACAGCGCGTCGGACACGATGCCGCCTTGGCTGTTGGACAGGACCTTCCTGGCTTCATTCATCTTGGAGGCAGCCTCGACCGTCGTGGCGCGGGCCTCGAGCAATGACGTATTGAGTTCCTGAATCTGCTGCTCGTTGACGAGGCCTCGGTTTCCGGTGTCGACGATCTGGTTCTTCGCCTTGAATTCCTGCGAGATCCGGGCGGCCGAGCTCGCCTGGGTGCCGAGATCGGCGAGACGTTGCTGCATCCAGGTGCTCGCGCCGCGCCACAGGTCCGATTTGCTTTGGACCTGATCTTTGACATAAGCAAAAGCGATCTCGTTGGCGACCGTTGCGGCCAGTTGCGGGTCTTGCGCCGAGAACAATATTTCGACCGCATAGGACGGCCCGACACGGCGCACCAGTAGATTGCCGGAGATCTTCTCGACGAGGGGGCGGACGCCGTCGGTGCCGGCACCGTCATCCGACGTCGCCCCTCCGAACAGCGAGTTCACCAGGCCTACAAACTCCGAGGCCAACGCCACAAAGGCCGAGGGCCGTTCGGCCTCGAGCCGATTGCGCATAGCGGGGCTCAGGGCACCCACGGCGGACGCAATGATCTTGGAGGACCTGATCAACTCGGCCTGACTCTCGACTTCCGCGATTTCGAGCGGTGCCAATGACAAGGTCGTATCGCGGGCAGAAACCGGATTGGTCCGACTGTCGATCAGGACTTCCGCGTCGCCCTGATATTGCCGAGGCGTCACCGCAAGATAGACGACCGCCAAGACGAGGCCGACCAAGGTAAAGCAGAGGACGATCGTCTTGCGGCCGGTGATCACGGACAAGACGTCGGAAGACGATCTCTCGGCCGCGACGGGCTGCCATGCGTCCGGAAGTGCCACTTTGTGGAAAGCCGTGTTCTGCATCTAAAAAGCCTTGGGATTTCGGCGCAGGCGCTGCCCCGCGAGGCTGGTCGCCATCGGCCAAGCTTCGGCCAGGGAGCTCTTTGTAAGTGATAGCTCATCGCCGACGTTCATGGCCGGCTTAACGCTGCTGTACCACTACCTCACAAAGGGATCCTGGCACAAGCCCCCGAAACGTGATCAAAATTTGATCTCTCAGCAGTCGAAAAATGCACAAACTCACCTTTCCAGCTCCGACTTAGCCGCTCCGTATTGGCGAAAATGCCCAAGTTTTCGACTTAAACGCCGATGTGGTCCGGCGTCATAAAAGTGTAGTGGCACAAAGAATTTTTTAAGGAAAAATTAATCCCATTCTTCTGTTGAATTCTCTAAAATTATCGTGCAAGATAAGAAAAATTCGAAGCCCTGGGAGGTTGGAAAGGCGTGTGATGCCGCCTTTGCGTCCCGTCAATGGAGTCTCTATGTCCGGATCCACCCTGCCCTTCGTCACCATCGTGATGCCGGCCCTCGACGAGGAGCGCTACATCGCATCCGCGATCGCGTCCGTGCTCCCGGACGAAGATACGGCGATCGATTTCGAGGTCATCGTGGCGGACGGTGGCAGTGTAGACGCCACGGCTAAGATCGTGCGCCTGCTGGCGCGCGGTAATCGAGCTATACGTCTCGTCGAGAATGTCGGTCGAACGCAGGCCGCTGGCGTCAATCTTGCCGCTAGACTAGCGGATCCCCGATCCAGTGTGCTCGTGCGGGCAGATTGTCATGCCGGCTACCCGGCCGATTTCGTCGTGACATGCGTCGAAGCTTTGGCGGAACGGAAGTCCGCCTCCGTGGTCGTGCCCATGCGGACCGTCGGCGCGACCTGCCTGCAGCGCGCCGTCGCGGCCGCCCAGAATAGCCGGCTCGGGAACGGCGGAGCGGCCCATCGGCTCCCCGGTGGCGGTTCGCGTTTCGTCGATCACGGCCACCACGCGGCCTTTGATCGCCAGGCGTTCCTCGCGGTCGGCGGTTATGACGAAACCTTCCAGGCGAACGAGGATGCCGAGTTCGACAAACGCCTCGTGGCCGCCGGCGGTCGCATCTGGATGAACGATGCCGCGACCATCACCTACTATCCCCGTGCGACCTTCCCGTCCCTGGCGCGGCAATATGCGGGCTATGGTGCGGGACGTGCCGCGACTGTCCTCAAGCAGGGCGGAGGATTGCGGGCCCGGCAGATGCTTCCGCTCGTGGCCTTCTTCGGCTGTCTGGCGTCGCTCTTGCTCGGGCCGTTGGACCTGTGGCTCGCGGCACCGGCGATGCTCTACGTGACGGGCTGCATGGCCTGGGGCTGCGTGATGGCGGCGAGGTCCGGCAAGCCGTGTCTCGCGCTCGCCGGCCTGGCCGCGATAACGATGCACATGGCTTGGGCCATCGGCTTCTTGAAGGCCGGGGTTCGGCCTGGCACCTGGCCTCTCGGGTCGGCCGCCCAGCCTCACGGGGCAACGGTTCCGGTCAGGAGCGAAGCGTGAGCGGGCCTGATCGCGCCGTGGCGACGTTCAGCGGTGCACGGTTTTTCGGCCGCTCTCGGCGACCGCATCATGCAACCTCGGCGAAGTCACCTATTCGTCCGTCATCTCCGCGTGGAACACGGCGTCGATCATTTCGACGATGCTCACGTACCACAGGGAGAACAAAGCCATGATGGCGCCCATCGCTTACCCTCATCACCGCTGATCGTAGGTTCGACACCCTAAGGGTCGGTTAAGCCGTCAGGATCGAGCGGCGCGCTCCACCACCCGGTCTGGCAAGCGATGCGACGCCCGCCCAGGGGTGCCACTGTAAGACAGCTGTTCGCTGCCGACAAACGACACGGCTCTGGCCGCCTCGGAGAGTTTCGATGACCAGCTACCAGGACGAGATGCAGGATCTCGCGTCGAAAGAATTCATCAGGCAGCGGTCGAGCCGGACGGCTGGGCTCGTCGCCAAGCGTGTACTGGACGTCGTCGCGGCCGGCTCGGCCCTGATCCTGCTGGCGCCGCTCTTCCTGATCCTGATCCGTCTCGTCGTGCGCGACGGCGGCTCGGCCTTCTACGCGCAACGCCGCATCGGTTTTCAAGGGCGGGAATTCCGTTGCTTCAAGTTTCGAACCATGGTCCCGAACGCCGAACTGCACCTGAAAGCCATCCTCGATGCCGATGCGGCGCTCCGGGAGCGATACGAGCGCTATTGGAAGCTCGATAACGATCCGAGGGTCACGAAGATCGGGCGGTTGCTGCGGCGAACGTCGCTCGACGAGCTGCCGCAGTTCATCAATGTCCTGACCGGGGAAATGAGCCTGGTCGGCCCACGTCCCCGCTCGGTGTCCGAGGTCGCCTTCATGGAGGCGCAGTTCACGCTGGCCAGTCATTACCGCAACG